>NZ_DJUD01000025.1:0-137363 GCF_002439405.1 Psychrobacter sp. UBA6291
TGAATGTTCAACACGCCCTAGTCAGTTCAAAATAACATGGTGATAAATTGAAGAGTGCTACTGGAATGAATGTTGCGCAGCCTCTGTAATAACAGCATGCAAGGAAAATTTATACCAGTAGCACGATGTCATTTTTGCAGTGAATCGACTATAGCTTACTGGCTGCATTTTTACCTCGTCGTTACAGCTTCTAATACTCGACTATGTTAGATTTATCATTAATCCTTGAAGTTATTTACCATAAGTCTTAATAAATTTGAGTAACGTTATGAGTCAAGAAGATGCCAGTCATAAGCAAAATAAGCATTTGCCTCCAAGTGAGCCTATTGATGTCTATAAAAACAACGATAGTAACTATACTGCTGGCAATCAAGACGCTCATGATCATGACACTCACCTAGAGCAAAACACCGCACCAAGAGATACCAAAGGCTATCAGCGTACGTTACTGATTAGCTTTGTGATCATCACAGGCTATATGTTTATCGAGGCGATTGGTGGCTTACTGACAGGCAGCTTGGCGTTACTCTCTGATGCAGGACACATGCTCAGCGACGCCATCGCCCTTGGTGCGACGTTGATGGCATTTAAAATCGGCGAAAAAGCCGCCACCCATCAAAAGACCTTTGGCTATAAACGCTTTGAGATTATCGTGGCCACCGTCAATGGTGCGACGCTAGTAATTATCGCCTTGATGATTTTTTATGAAGCGATCAAACGCCTTAACTCACCGCCTGAGATTGCTACCCAAGGTATGCTAATCGTCGCCACCATCGGTATGCTGGTTAATATCTTGGTCGCTTGGCTGATGCATCGTGGTAGTAGCGGCAGCGATGGACACACCCACAGCCATGGAGCAAATGCAGACAAAGTAAATAAAGAAAAAGCAAATAAAAGCAATGATTCCAAAGAGCCTGTCAACCTCAATATGCAAAGCGCTTACTTGCATGTATTAAGTGATTTGATGGGCTCTGTCGCCGCGATCATCGCCGCTTTACTGATGATGGGGTTTGGCTGGGTTTGGGCCGATGCCGCAGCGTCGGTGATCGTCGCGGTACTTATCTTAGTAAGTGGTTACCGCGTTGTACGTGATTCGGTACATGTCTTGATGGAGGGCACGCCAGAAGGCATATCGCTGGTAGATGTGGAAGACAAGCTGCTTGCCCATCCACAAGTAAAACAAGTCCACGACCTGCATATTTGGAGCATCACCAGCGGGCTAAATGCGCTATCTTGCCATGTGATGGTCGATGGGGATATGAGAATCTCGGATGCCAGCGTATTGATTGCCAATCTTGAGCAAGGGTTGCTTGCGCTTGGTATTCATCACGCCACCATTCAGGTTGAAAGCTTGTCACACCCGCAGACCAGCGCCCATAGCGATGCATTGGTCTGCGACATATCAGAGCAGCAAAGCTCTGCGAATAACCATATCGGGCACAGTCACTAGTCACTAGGGCGTGTTGAACCTTCAACCATGGCACTGACAGAGACTATTTGTGAATGTTCAACACGCCCTACTCTCGAAACAGAGATTTCACTATCAGACTTCCCAACGCCAGCTGAGCTATGGGATAAGTATTGTCAGTGGAAAGGCTATACGCAAGCACAGCTGCCTATCATCACTCAAGACTATCACGATGATGGCAGTGGCAAATCACCGCGATACTACCAGCTCCAAGCTATCAATAAGACCATAGAAGCCATTGCTCGCGGACAGAATCGTATCCTGCTCGTGATGGCAACAGGAACGGGCAAAACCTACACTGCCTTTCAAATCATTTGGCGTCTGTGGAAGGCTAGAGAAAAAAAGCGCATTTTGTTTTTAGCTGACCGCAATATTTTAGTCGATCAAACTCGGGTGAATGACTTTCAGCCTTTTGGCACTGCGATGACTAAAATAGAAGGCCGTACGGTTGATCCAGCCTTTGAGATTCATCTTGGCTTATATCAGGCGTTAACAGGCCCAGAAGAGCATCAGAAGGCTTTTAAACAGGTCGCACCAGACTTCTTTGACCTAATCGTCATTGACGAGTGCCATAGAGGTAGTGCCGCTGAAGACAGTGCTTGGCGTGAGATACTGGAATACTTTAATAGCGCCACACAAGTAGGCTTAACGGCGACACCTAAAGAGACTGACGAGGTCTCTAATTCGTATTATTTCGGGAACCCTGTCTATACCTATACCCTAAAACAGGGTATTGAAGATGGATTTTTAGCACCTTATAAAGTGGTTCGAATTGATATCGATATTGACATGCAAGGCTGGCGTCCAACCAAAGGACAGACAGATAAACATGGTGAATTGATTGACGACCGTATCTATAACCAAAAAGATTTTGATCGTACTTTAGTAATTGATGAGCGTACGGAATTGGTAGCACAGACCATCACTAGCTATCTTCAGCGCACTGACCCAATGGCCAAAACCATTGTATTCTGTAATGATATTGATCATGCGGAGCGTATGCGCCGTGCTCTGATTAACTGCAATCCCGAGCAAGTTAAAAAGAATGAAAAGTATGTTATGAAAATCACGGGTGATGATGAGTTAGGCAAAGCGCAGCTTGATAATTTCATCAACCCCAAAAAGCCCTATCCAGTGATAGCGACGACTTCAGAGCTGATGACTACAGGTGTCGATGCCCAAACCTGTAAGCTAATCGTGCTAGATCAAAATATCAAATCGATGACCAAGTTTAAGCAAATTATCGGTCGTGGCACTCGTATCAATGATAAATACGGTAAGCTTTGGTTTACGATTCTCGACTTCAAAAAAGCGACTGAGCTATTTGCAGATGAACGCTTTGATGGTGTTCCTGAACGTATCATGACTGTGACGCCATCGCAGATTAATGAAGGCAGCGACGAGCTTGATGAAGTGGTAGATGGTGAGTCAGACGCAGATCTAGATATTGTCAATGGCACCGACCCAGCTTATACAACCCAGAGTGATGATAGGGGCTTTGATTTAGGGGCTGGTATGGGTGATGACATAGGTGTTAGTGAGCCTGCTAAAAAATACCATGTGAAAGGCGTATCTGTAAAAGTAATGGCTCAGCGTATCCAGTACTATGATACTGATGGTAAACTGGTCACCGAATCCTTTCAGGACTATACTCGCAAAACCTTCAGCAAGCAGTTTGCTAGTTTGGATGAGTTTATAAAGCGTTGGAACGCTACTGAGCGTAAACAAACCATTATTGATGAGCTGGCAAACGCTGGTATTATTTGGGAAGCATTGCAAGAAGAGATCGGCTCGGATATGGATCCTTTCGATCTGATTTGTCATGTGGTTTATGACCAACCGCCCTTGACCCGACGTGAACGTGCGAATGAAGTCAAAAAGCGCAATTACTTTACCAAGTACTCAGATACTGCTCAAAAAGTACTAAACGCCTTGCTTGATAAATATGCTGATGCTGGTGTAGAAGAAATCGAAAGTCTTAATGTGCTCAAAGTAAAACCACTCGATCAGCTAGGTAGTCCGATGGAAATTGTCAGAGAAGGCTTTGGTAGCAAAAAAGACTATCAACAAGCCATTAGTGATCTTGAAGATGAGATCTATTGGGTACCGCCACCTAAGCAAGCTTAAGTGTTTAAAAAAGATTAACTATAAACTATAAATCTAAGCCTCTTATTGAGGCTTGTTTTATTCCTATCGTATATTTAGACCTACCGTTTATTAAAAAGAGAAACAACATGTCAATCAGTTCCGTTATCAAGTCTATTCAAGATATCATGCGTCAAGATGCTGGTGTCGATGGTGATGCCCAACGTCTAAGCCAATTGTCATGGTTGTTGTTTCTTAAGATATTTGATGCACAAGAAGAAGCACTTGAGTTTGAACAAGAAAACTATAAGACCCCCATCCCTGAGAAATACCTTTGGCGTAATTGGGCGGCTGATCCCGAAGGTATCACTGGTGATGAGTTACTAGATTTCGTCAACGATGAAATATTCGTTGAGCTAAAAAACCTTACCGCGCCAGTAGATACTAACCCACGTGGCTTTGTCGTGCGTCAAGGTTTGAGCGATGCTTACAACTACATGAAAAACGGCACGCTACTACGCCAAGTGATTAATAAGCTTAACGAAGTGGACTTTAACCGTTCAGATGAGCGTCATCTGTTTGGTGATATCTATGAGCAACTGTTGCGTGATTTACAGAGCGCGGGCAATGCAGGTGAGTTCTATACCCCTCGTGCGGTGACACGCTTCATCGTTGACCGTGTGGATCCAAAGTTGGGTGAGCGCATCATGGATCCCGCTTGCGGTACAGGCGGTTTTTTAGCCTGCTCGTTTGATCATGTCAAAAACAACTACGTTGAAACTGCTGAAGACCATCAAGCGCTACAGCAGCAGATTTTTGGGTTTGAAAAGAAACAACTGCCACATTTGCTCTGTACCACCAATATGATGCTGCATGGTATCGAAGTACCTGTACAGATACGCCATGATAACACCCTAAATAAGCCGCTATCGAGCTGGGACAGTGATATTGATGTCATCGTAACCAACCCACCTTTTGGCGGCACTGAAGAGCACGGTATCGAAAAGAACTTTCCTGCTGAGTTCCAAACACGCGAAACGGCAGATTTGTTTTTACAACTAATCATCGAGGTCTTAGCAGATAAAGGTCGCGCTGCTGTCGTATTGCCTGATGGCACTTTGTTTGGTGAAGGGGTAAAAACCAAGCTAAAGAAAATGCTAATGGAAGAATGTAATCTGCATACCATCGTACGCTTGCCAAACGGTGTATTTAATCCTTATACAGGGATTAAGACCAATATTCTCTTCTTTACCAAAGGTCAGCCAACCAAAGATATTTGGTTCTATGAGCATCCTTATCCTGAAGGCGTTAAAAACTATAGCAAAACCAAACCAATGAAGTTTGAAGAGTTTCAAACCGAGATTGATTGGTGGGGTGATGAGTCTGATAGTTTTGCCAGTCGTGTCGAAAATAATCACGCTTGGAAGGTCAGTATTGAAGAGGTTATCGAGCGTAATTATAATCTCGATATCTCAAACCCTTATCAAGGTGAAGTCATTGATTATGACCCTAATAAGCTACTGGCTGACTATGCCAAACAACAACAGAGTATCGATACGTTACGCAGCCAATTAAAAGATGTACTGGGCGCTGCGCTGTCTGCTAACACGACAGAGGGCAAGTAGCTATGAATGTAAAGACGAGCGTAGTGATGAGTAAAGACATACACAAACCAGAGCAGCTAATTACCGAACATATCGATCTCTGGACCAGCGCTATATTGGCTAAATCGACTAGTGGCCGTGGTAATAGCAAAAAGTATGAGCTGTACGGAATTAGTAAATTACGTGAGCTGATCTTGGAGTTAGCAGTACGTGGCAAGCTGGTACCACAAGATACTAATGATGAGCCTGCGTCTGTTTTATTAGAGAAAATTGCTGTTGAAAAAGTTCAGTTGATTAAAGATAAAAAAATCAAAAAACCTAAGAAGTTGGCTGAAGTTTCTGATGATGAACATTATTTTTCAACGCCTCAAGGTTGGTATTGGAGCAGATTAAACGATATTGGTGAATGGGGAGCTGGTGCTACTCCAAGTCGCAGTAATTCGAAGTACTATGGAGGTGGAATCCCTTGGTTTAAGTCAGGTGAATTGTCTGAAGATTATATTTCAGAATCGCAAGAAACCATTACGGAATCAGCTTTAAAAGAAACTTCTTTAAGAGAGAATAAACCAGGCGATGTTCTGCTTGCTATGTATGGTGCAACCATTGGTAAAGCTTCTATTCTGGAAGTTGCTGGTACTACAAATCAGGCAGTATGTGCTTGCACTCCTTTTTCAGGCATAACTAGTACTTTTTTACTGATACTATTGAAAGCCTACAGAGCTAGATTTATTGGTATGGGAGCAGGAGGAGCACAACCTAACATCTCTAGGGAAAAGATAATCGCTACAGTAATTGCTTTACCTCCTACTAATGAACAACACCGCATCGTCGCTAAAGTCGATGAGCTGATGCTGCTATGTGATCAGCTAGAGCAGCAAACCGAAGCCAGTATCGAAGCTCACGCTACGCTTGTAGAAGTATTATTAGCCACTTTGACAGATAGTTCTGATGCTGATGAGCTGGCACAAAACTGGGCGAGAATTGCTGAGCATTTCGATAGCCTATTTACCACTGAGCAAAGCATTGAAGCTCTAAAGCAAACGGTGTTGCAATTGGCAGTAATGGGTAAGTTAGTCCAGCAGGATCCAAATGATGAACCTGCTTCGGTTTTGTTAGAAAAGATTGCTGAAGAAAAAGAACGTCTGATTAAAGATAAAGTTATAAAAAAAGAAAAGCCCTTACCTGCTATCACAGATAAAGAGAAACCTTTTGAGTTGCCACAAGACTGGGGTTGGGAAAGACTACAAAATATCACTAATTTAATTACTAAGGGCTCTTCACCTAAATGGCAAGGAGTGCAGTATACCGAAGACCCTAAAGATATTCTTTTCGTTACAAGTGAGAATGTCGGTAGTTTTAAGTTAATATTTAAGAATAAGAAATACGTTGAGAAAAAATTTAATGAGATAGAGTCTAGATCTATACTCCAAAAAGGTGACTTTCTAATGAATATAGTAGGTGCCTCTATTGGAAGAACAGCTACTTATGACTTAGATATATCTGCCAACATAAATCAAGCAGTTTGCTTGATTAGAGGATTTCCTAATTATTTGAGTAGTTACTATTTACTTATGTTTTTTAATAGCGCTATATGCGTTAGTTACATGTTTGACAAGCAAGTTGACAATGCAAGAGCTAATCTTAGCATGGGAAATATATCAAAATTTTTAATTCCTATACCTCCTCTAGCTGAACAACATCGCATCGTTGCAAAATTCGATGAACTAATGACCATTTGCGATCAGCTAAAAGAGAAGTTACAGCAATCTCAAGAGACGCAAGTTCAGCTTACCGATGCGTTGATTGATAGTGCTTTAAGGTGAGTTTTAATATTGGAACGATCACGTTTTATATGCTTTAGTACAACTAAAAGAAATAAACAAGACCTTCTATTAGCAGTGATATTTTAAAATCAGGTATAATAACCTTGTATGTATAATCCATATTGTGCAGAATTAAAAGTGCACAATGCTATTATAACTGTCATAGCTATATTATTAGGCGTCTTGTGCATAAATTAGGGGTTATAATATTCCTTGGTGTGCCGTTTAATATCGCCAGCTATGCCTTACTAACTCATATGGTGGCGCAAGTATGCGGCTTAGATGTTGGTGAGTTTGTTTGGACGGGCGGCGATTGTCATATTTACCAAAACCATCGTGAGCAAGTTGAATTGCAGTTGACGCGCTCGCTGTATGAGCTGCCAACCTTAACCCTAAACCCTGACATTAAGGATATTTTTGCCTTTACCTTTGACGATATCAGCGTTGAAGGTTATGAGTCGCATCCAGCTATTAAAGCCAAGGTTGCCGTCTAAACTTAATCGCTTTACTTTTAAAAGACCATAAAAAGGATAGGTTATGAGCTATGCCAATACCGAAGTTGCCCAAATCGCGGCCATCAGTCGCAATCGCTGTATCGGCAAAGGGAATGATTTGCCGTGGCATATCTCAGCTGACTTGCAGCATTTTAAAAGCATGACGACCAAACAAAGTGACGGCGCGATACAAGGTATCGTCATCATGGGTCGCAAAACCTTTGAGTCGATGGGCAGTAAGCCGCTACCAAAACGTATCAGCTTTATTATCACGACCCAACTAGACTACGCTGAACAAAATGGCTTGGTCGGTAGTGAAAAAGCGTATGTGATGCATAATTTAGACGATGCGCTGACACAAGCGGCCAGCCTTGCTCATGGTGCGCACCTTGATACCATTTGGGTGATTGGCGGCGAGCGGGTTTTTAGTGAGGCGATGATGTATACCGACCGCATCGAGCTGACGCATGTCGATACTGATATTAAAGATGGCGATGCCTTTTACCCTGAGCTGCCAAACGATTTTGTAGTCGCAGCAGAATCTGAGCAAAAACACGATGAAAAAAGTGGGCTAGATTTTAGGTTTGTGACTTATAAAAGAGAAAATGCCGAATAATAATTGTAGTTTATTAAAATAAAAAAAGCTGTCCTAGATAATTCTAAGACAGCTTTTTTATTGTTGGGCTTTATGAGCACAAACTCAAATTTAGCCCATATTGCTTAAACTACTCATGCAGCACTTTATAAATCGTTCTCGCTAATACCGGACCAATCCCCTGCACGCCAGCCAGCTCTTGCTGCGATGCGCCAAGCAATTGCTGCATACCGCCAAAGTGATTAAGCAGGTCACGGCGACGCTTTTCGCCAAGCCCCGGTATGACTTCTAGCACCGATGAGGAACGGCGTTTATCGCGCTTTTTACGGTGTGCGGTAATAGCAAACCGATGCGCTTCATCGCGAATATGCATCAATAAATGCAGCGCTTTGCTATCCATCGGCAAATCAAGCGGTTCATGATCGATAAAGTGCAATACTTCCAAGCCTGCTTTACGCCCTTCACCTTTTGCCACACTAATGAGCAACGTATCATTAAGAATACCCAGCTCTGTGAGTACTTCTTTAGCAATACCAAGTTGACCTTTACCACCATCAATCAGCAATAGATCCGGCAATGGCTGCTTCTTATAACGCCGCGTCAGCACTTGCTTCATCGCCGCATAATCATCACCACCTTGGATATCATGAATCGCATACTGACGATAATCACGGCGACGCGAGCCACCTTGGTCAAAGACCACGCAGCTACCGATAGTCGCCTCGCCCATGGTATGTGAGATATCAAAACACTCGATACGGTCAATGGTTCGATCGGTAACATCGGCGAGGACATCTTTTAAAGCGCCAAAGCGCGCATGCAATTCTAGATAATCGCCAAGCTTGGTTTTTAGGGCGTTATTGGCATTGAGTTTGGCCAAATCTAACCATTCAGCGCGGTGCTCACGGACGTTGGTTTTAATGACCGTCTTACTGCCAAAGTGGGTAACCAGTGCTTCATTGACCGCTGTTTGATCCGGTAGCTCATGGCTGAGTATAATTTCAGCTGGCAAATCATCGGTTACTTGAAAATAAAACGAAGTAATAAACGCCGATAAATTATCGGCAAGTGGCTCACTGCTATCGATATCGGGAAAATAGTTTTTACCGCCAAGCACGCGCCCGCCGCGCACAGTCAGCACATTGACGCAAGTCATGCCCGCCTGACTGGCAATCGCAATCACATCCGCCTCACCTTCTACGGTATAAACGGCTTGCTTCGCTTGTACTTCGCGCAGCATAGACAGCTGATCACGATAAAAAACTGCCTTTTCAAAGTCTAAGGCTTCCGCTGCGCTCTCCATCTTTTTAATTAATGTCTGATGAATATCACTCGAATCGCCTTTTAAAAAGCGAATTGTATTATTAACGTCCTCGGCGTATTCTTCTGGCGACACCAAACCAACGCAGGGCGCACGGCAACGCTTAATCTGATACTCAAGGCACGGGCGCTTACGCTGTTTAAAAAAAGTATTGGTACATTGGCGCATTTGAAACATTTTTTGCATGAGCACCAGCGTCTCTTTCGCCGCATGAGCCGATGGAAACGGCCCAAAAAAGCGACCTTTTTGGTGATTGCCCTTACCGCGCCCATAAGCCAATCTTGGATAAGGCTTATCCGCAGAGATAAACACATAAAGGTAAGACTTGTCATCACGCAGTAGCACGTTATAAGGCGGACGATGCTCTTTAATCAGGTTTTGCTCAAGTAATAGCGCTTCGGTCTCACTACGGGTAATAATGGTTTCGATATTATGAATTCGTGCTACCAGTGCCCGTGTTTTTGGATGGTCAATGGTCTTAGCAAAGTAGCTATTGACGCGACTTTTAAGCGATTTGGCTTTGCCAACATAGAGAATATCGCCATTTTTACCCAGCATTTTATACACCCCTGGCAGATTTGGCAGGCGCTGAATCAAATGCTTTAGGCGGGCTTTTTTATCGTCGACGGGACTCGATGCGAAGACATTGACCATAGATTTTTGACTCTTAAATTAGGGCTTTAACGTTAGTACAGAGTAAAAACAGCACACCGTAAAAACGTAAGTAATATCATATTTATGGGGCAACGGCGGGCATTTTGCAAGCCAAAAATTGGCTTAACTAAAGTCATAAAAAAAGCCAGCATCGAGGCTGGCTTTTTATGGAAAACGTTAAAAATCTAGTGACGGAAGTTTGGCAAAAGCGCTGGGATACCGGGCAACATGCCGACGATAGCCATCACTGTGGTTAAAATGACAAAGGTCACCACAGGAATAATCCAGCGACTCATTTTTGTTAAGCTGGCACTGCGCTCTTTAGATCCAATTAAACCTAAGTTATCCAGTACCAGAGTAATCGACCAACCAAAGGCTGGATTGACCAAGGCTGACGCAAAGACGACAATCGCCGCAGACTGCGTGGTTTTACCTTCGCGGGTCATCTCCATGCCCGCTTCAAGTAGCGGGATAAAGACGCCAACAATCAACGCCACGCACATTACTGGTTCCCAAATGGCTAAATCCATGGGGTAACCCCAAACACCAGCAATAATACAGAACAATCCCGTTAATACCGCACCGGCTGGAATAGGACGCTTCGCAATTGCCGCTGGTACAATATAGGTACCCCATGACGACGCAAAGTTGGCACCGCCAAGCACAGAGCCTGCTACCTGACGAATAGATGCACTGGTCATGGTGTCATCGATATCCATCAGCACGCGCTCAGTACGTTTTGGATAGCTTATTTTTTGAAAGACTTGATGACCTAAAAAGTCTGGTGACCACATAGCGACTGCCAATACTGCAAAGGGCAATACCACGATAAAGCTTTCGACAGTCGGCAAGCCTAACATCCAACCAGTATTTTCGCCCCACCAATACATCGGATTCATATTTGGTAGACCGGGTGCGGTTTTAAAGGTAAAAGGCGCGCCCATCGCAAAAGCAACTCCACCGCCTAACAAGCAGCTGAGTGGCACCGCCAGCCAGCGTTTTTGATAATTCTCTAACAGCGCGTATAAGATAATCGTCAGTAGAATCACCACAAAGGCGATATGCGACATACCAATTCCTTCCGCCCAAGCAAATAGGTTTTTGACTTGGGATATGGTGCCGATAAAGCCTAAATATAGCAGTAAGCCGCCGCACACGCCTTTACTGGTCAAGTTCGCCAGCAGACTGCCGCCTTTACTAATGGCAAGTAGCAAACCAAAAGCACCGATTAGCAGGCCAAAGGCCATCGGGTGACCGCCTGCGGCAACAACGATAGGAATCAGCGGAATCAGTGGGCCGTGCGTACCAGCAAGGTTAGCAGTCGGTAGTAGGAAGCCTGAGAATAAAATCACAAAAAACGCCACGATAAGCAATTCATAACGCACGTTTTCTAACACAAAAGCATCGCCCAAACCAAGCGGACCAGCAAAGGTTGCAGCAATGGCACCCACCATCACCACTTTACCGATGGTCGCTGCCATTGCCGGAATCGTATCCTCATACTCAAAACGATAATCGCGGAACGGCAAATTAGCACGCCAACGTTTTGGTTGCATGATTTGCAGTTCATGATTGAGGTAGGCATTACGATTTTTAAAGCTAGCGCTGGGCTTATGTAACTCTACATAGCTGCCTTGCAAATCATCATTATCAGAAGAGATTGGTTGCTGCGGGTTGCGCCCTGAGGTGGGAAGCTGTGTACCACTCATCACATTTCCTTATGTCAACTGAGGTTTGAGCGGCGTTATTATCCTAATATCGAGTAAATATTAAACCGCCCAAAACAAAATCCCGCTATTGTAAGACATCGTTAAAGATAATGCGAGACTTTCGCCATTAAAAGATACTATCCGTATCATTATGAAAAGTATTTTTTATGACTCAATCGGTCATACTTAGAAAACGGTAATGAATGCAAACAAGATAATGGCTTTATCGTCGCACTTGCCGTTTCGTTACGCTTTAAAACTGGCGAGACTCATGGTTTTTCACTATGATAAATGTCTTTTTATGGCTCATTGCTTGAAAACTTACCTTATAAGCAACAATCCTTGCAGTCATACTTAACTTAATACAATAAAAATAACCCATACCATCAGACTAGCAATATCTAAAAAGGGAATAGGAAATATTGATGAATTTACTGCCTAAAAGACTTGAAATGCTTAAACGTAACGCGAAAAAAAATATCATGCCATTACTGACGCCCTACTTGCTTAAACTGCGTATCAACACTTATGCGCCCTACATCGGCGCTGGTATCAAGATTGAACATATGAACCTAGATCAAGGTTTATGCGTGGTCAGCATGGGCTTAAATAATTTAAACAAAAACATCGTCGGCACCCAGTTTGGGGGCAGCTTATACTCGATGGTAGATCCGTTTTATATGCTGATGCTTATGCATCAATTGGGCAGCAGCTACGTAGTATGGGATAAAAGCTCACATATTGAATTTATCGCGCCGGGTAAGAGTAAAGTCACCGCGCGTATCAAGGTTAGCAGTGCTGAAGTAATCGCTATTCAAGAATTGGCAAAGGATGGCGAGCCCGTTTTTCGTGAATACAGCGTCGATATCGTCGATGAGCAACAAAAAGTCGTCGCTACTGTTACTAAGACTCTTTATATTAGACTGCGTAAGTACAGCAAATCTAAAGACCAAACCAGCCGCGTGGACAATATTGAAATCTAAAACATTGAAAGCCAACGTGTCGCGCAAATCTTTAATAAAAACAGCATGAAATCAGCAATTAAAGCCTAAATAAAAGCGGCAGAAACAAAAACCCCAATCTGGTATCAGCACAGATTGGGGTTTTGTCTTTTTTGGTATGGCCCGCTTATTTATAAATAAACCTATGAATAAGGGCTTGTATCTACTTTTGCTTTGCCAAGCATCAAGCGTCCAATCAGACGACTAAGCGCGGCAAAGCAAACTGGTTCTTAAATACCAGGAGCAGTATCAACTGCTTTAGGTACGCCAGCGTCAGTTTTTTTGTTTGCAGCTGGACGAGCACCAAGTTTTTCGCGGATACGGGCTGATTTACCAGAACGCTCACGTAAGTAGTATAGTTTGGCACGGCGAACTGCACCGCGGCGTTTCACTTCGATGCTATCAATGATTGGTGAATGCAATTGGAATGCACGTTCTACACCAACACCGCTTGAGATTTTACGTACGGTAAACGCTGAGTTTAGACCGCGGTTACGCTTAGCAATTACAACGCCTTCAAAAGCCTGTAAACGCTCACGCTCACCTTCACGTACTTTTACTTGAACCACAACGGTATCGCCGGGTGCAAAGCTTGGGCGCTCAATCAATTGCGCATTTTCGATGACCTGAACCAATGGATGCTTGTTGCTCATGAGAGTTATCTCCTCACATTAGATAATAGAGGCTTGACGCATATCACCTGTTTGTAATAATGAATCATAGCTATTATTAATATCTTGGATTAATAATAACTACAACGTAAATGGGTTATGACCAACGGCCATGATGCTATGACACGTTTTATTGTTGCTCAAAATTTTATTGCTTAACTGTTTATTTATTAACCGCTATTAACGCTATTTTTTATCTGCTTTTGCCAATGCTTTGAGCCACTTTGCTTGCTCGACCGTTGGCGTAAACGCTTGCCATAAATCTGGACGCCGCGCTTGCGTACGTTCGACTTGCTGGCTAAAGCGCCACTTAGCGATATTGCCATGATGACCTGAAAGTAGAACTTCAGGGACCGCCAACCCAGCAAATTCATGCGGCTTGGTATAGTGCGGACAATCAAGCAAACCATCGACAAACGAGTCTTGCTCAGCGGATTTATCATCACCCATAATATCAGGCAGACGACGTATCACACTATCCATGAGCACCATTGCTGGTAGCTCGCCACCGGTCAACACATAATCACCAAGTGAAATTTCCATATCGACATACTGCGTCAGTAAGCGCTCATCAATACCTTCGTAACGACCACATAATAAAATCATGCCGTCATACTCAGTCATACTGACCACACTACTTTCGCTGAGCGTTTTGCCTTGTGGTGACATATATATCACCGGACAGTGCGCACTATCGACACGGCAGCCATGCTGACTAGCGCGCAGGCGGGCATCCTCAATCGCTTGGGATAATGGCTCAGCCATCATCACCATACCAGGACCTCCACCATACGGGCGCTCATCAATACGGCGATAATTATCCTTGGTATAATCACGTGGATTGATGCATTCAATCGTGACTTGCTCCTGAGTGACTGCCCGTCCCGTGATTCCAAACTCACGAATCGTGGCAAACATTTCAGGGAAAATACTAATCACGGCAAAATACATCAGATCTCTACTTGCATAAACACTGCGTGAATGACGTTTTTATCAATCAAAAGAAATTACGATTAATAATCACTTTGCCATGCCACAAGCACGGTTTTCTCAGCCAAATTGACCTCAATCACCGTTTGCTTATGCCAAGGTATTAGGCGCTCCTCGGCGTCCAAACTGTCTGACGTTGCCGCGACACGCATGATGTCATGGGCCCCGGTTTCAAACATTTCAGTAATCTCGCCTAAGTTTTCGTCCTGCTCGTTTATCACGCGCAGGCCCACCAAATCTGACCAATAATATTCGTCTTCACCAGTTTCTGGCAAAACGTTTTGCTCAACCCAAATGGTCACGCCATTCATGGTCTCTGCAACGTTACGATCAGGGACTTGCTCAAATTGAGCGACAATGCCCGTCCCTTGCTCGCGCCACGCCTTTACAGTTAAAGGCTTCATGCCAGTAGCAGTTTTCATCCACCAAGGCTGCATGTCAAAGATTGCCGTGCGATCATCCGTGTCACTAAATACCCACAGCCAGCCTTTAATGCCATAAGGCTTTTTTAGCTGACCGATTTTCATAAGTGCACTAGCGTTTGGAACAGATGACATAACGGCTAACCTAACGATGACTAAAACAACAATGATAGATACAGCAATGACTAAAAAACGAAGGTAAATACAATTCAATCAACAGCGCTAAGCGCAATCAAAAGTCATAAACAGTTAATGGCGCACCCTGGTCAGACCAGTTACGCTATGTTTTCTAAAGTCTGTTGAGACTGCCATAGACCAGCTATCAGCGCCTCATTGACGGTACAAACTTAAGCAGTTGCTTCAGTTTGAGCGGCAGACTTGTTATAAGCTTTTGCTAATGAAGCAACGCGATCTGAAGGTTGTGCACCTTTAGCGATCCACGCATTGTACGCTTCCATGTTTAGGCGTACTGCTTCTTCAGACTCTTTAGCGAGTGGGTTAAAAAAGCCGATGTTTTCAATGTAGCGACCGTCACGCGCGCGGCGTTGATCAGCAACAACTACTTGATAAAATGGGCGTTTCTTGGCACCGCCCCGTGCTAAACGAATAACAACCATGTGAATTCTCTCTTTCGCAGGTATACCAAAAAGGGCATAATTATAGCACAGTCTTATTTTATTGAAAACATAAACCGTGCTTATTTAATTATTTATTAACAATAGCTTAAATGGCAAAGCATGTAAAATACAATTCAAAATATCTTGTCAATTTATAGCGACAGAATGCTATTTCAGGTCTGAGTCTTCTTGCAAATTGACTATCGTAAAGCAACCTGTCTTACTATTTTATTATGCTATGCTACCAACAATAGCAGTGATAGAAATCCATAAAACATCAGCTTGTAAGCGCGCATACAGCGAGTTACTTTTTATCTAGATATTTAATTTATATAGACATTCAATAAAAATACCTTATTTCACTGCTTTACCTGCCATTTTAAAGAAAATCACTTTACCCATATTTTGATTAATTTTTTGGATATATATGACCACCGCAAAATCACAGCCTCGGCGCAAAGGTTGGCTCGCCCGCTCCTACTCTAACAGTTGGCTCACCACCTTGATGGTCGCTTTTATCGTCATTATTAGCGTCGGGGTGTCGATTTCATTTTTTTGGCGCAGTCTGTATTTGCCAGAGCTTAAAAATCATGCGCGCTATCTGACCAGCGAATTGCGTTTGATGAACAGCGTCAATAAAGACTGGAAAAATGATCCGGCCGTCCGGCAATGGATTTATCAGCATTCGCATGTGGTGGTGGTCAATAATCCTAGCGATTTTCCAGTGATAGAAGATAAGGCGTTTGTTGGCGTCTTTACCGATGTGTTGCAGCGCGAAATTGGTGCGCAATTGGGTCGTCCCGTAGAGGTCTACTTTAAGTTTAAACCAACGCCGCAGCTGTGGGTGCAAGACAGTCGCGATACCAGCTTTTGGATTCGCGAGCCGGTGGTATATTACTCACAGTACAGTCCCGCTTTATTAGTATTATTTTTAGTTGGCTTACCAATTTTAACCTTGCTGACCATTATTTTATTAGCGCGGCAATTAAATCGTCCGCTACGCTATTTACAGCGTGCGGCGACTAACTATATTCGCTTGGGTCACGCTACTACCTTACCGACCCACAATGGCCCTACTGAGATTCGCCAAGTTAATATGGCATTTAATCGCTTATTTACTACCCTCAATCAGGCACAAAAAGAGCGGACGATTATGCTGGCGGGTATCTCGCACGACTTGCGCACGCCGCTGACCCGTATGCGTTTAACCGCTGAGATGCTGCCTGATGAATTTTTCCGTGAAGGTTTGATTTACGATATCGAAGACATGGATGCGATTTTGGAGCAGTTTATCTCCTTTATGAAAGACGGTTCCGATGAGCCAGTGCGCCTGACCAATTTGGACACCATATTTAATGAAATCATGGTGCAATTTGCGCCGCTGGAATTTATTTATCAATCGGAATGTCAAAAAATGGTGCCCGTGCGCCCAATGTCTATCAAACGCTTGGTGATTAACTTGGTTAATAACGCCAAGCGTTACGGCAAACCGCCCATTTATTTATCCGCGACTGTGGTGCCGACATTCATAGAAAAAACGGTGGTAGAAGACAGCGATGTAGTGACTGAAAATGAGGTCAATAAAGAAGCAAAAGAGCAGTTATTGATATGTGTGCGCGACTGCGGTGAGGGCGTCGCAGAAGACCAATTAGAGCGTGTTATGCAACCGTTTGAGCGCGGGGAGTCAGCGCGTACTACTCAGGGTAGCGGTTTAGGCCTGGCGATTGTCGACCGTATCGCGCGCCTGCATCATGGGACAGTCGAGGCCATCAATCACCCAGATGGCGGCCTACAAGTCTGTGTCCGTATTCCACTTATTTCTAAAGTTGCCGGAGAGCCGCCATTGGCTTCTGACAATGACAAAATAACTAACGCTGCTAGCAATATAGACGACCAATAAAATAGATGGTCGTTAAATAAAAGTAGCAGGCAACATCAAAGAATTGCTAATAACTGATCGTTATTAGCGACTTTAATAACCCTACTTTTTAGTACCAATCACTGGAGGAATGTACTCGGCGCTATTACTAAAAGTTAAAGGTTGGGTTATTTCTTGCTGCGCAGCCTTTAGCGTCTCAGTGCTGGTTGGCTGCTGCAAAAATAAATAATATCCAAGCGCTGCTGCGTTCAATACCACTAAACCACCAAACAAATACGGCATCCCTTGCCCTCCTCTACTATTAATAAGCTCATTTCAATCATTTTAATCATTTTAACATTTTAATAAATCATCAATATCAATTTATCCGTCATTATAAAAGATTAAGCATCGAAATCGCGTTCACTTTTTTCTTGTGTCAATTCATCGGCTGCAAGAACTTGGGTCAATGGTTTAATCGGCCAAGTCATGACAAAGCGTGCGCCGCCAAGCTCACGGCTCTCGTCTACTTTCATATTGCCATTAAACCAAAAAGCGATACGCGATACGATAGACAAGCCCAAACCATAACCACCTGATGCACGTGTACGACTATCGTCTAAGCGCGCAAACGGAATAAAAACTTTTTCACGGTCGGCTTCAGGGATACCGTGCCCATCATCTTCTACGCTGACAAAAGCATTACCTTTTTTCACTCCTGCACTAATGATAATCGTACTCTCAGCATAACGTAAAGCATTCCCGGCTAAGTTCTGAATCACCCGGTGCAGGTAACGTCTATCCGCAACTGCCGTTACTTTTGCATTTGGCAGCTTGGTTACTATCTTAATGGGTTTGCCTAAAGCATTGGTTTCACGCTCAATTTGCTCCAGTAACTCGCGCAGATTGACCGGTTCTAAATCCAGTTTTGGTGAGCCTTCTTCAAGTTTGGCGTACGTTAGAATCTCATCAATCAAACCATTTAACGCTTCGATATCTTCATCAATATAATCACGCTGCATAAAGCGCGAATCTTCATCATCGGTATCTGCCAGCATATCGACAGCGAAACGAATACGTGCAACCGGCGTTCGCAGTTCGTGCGATACTGCCCGCGTCAGCTCGCGCTGTGATTCAATCAGACGCTTAATATGCGCCGTCATCGCATTAAATGTCGCCGATAGACGCGCAATTTCATCTTGTCCGATGACTTGTACTTTGATATCAAGATTGCCTTTACTGACTTCGTTAACACCCACTTGAATCAGTTGCAGCTTGCGCTCTAGCGGGAAAATAAGCGCATACACGCCTAAGCTGATTAAGAACATACTGATCAAAATCATACTGACAATCAGATTGAGCGGGAACCAGTTAAACAAAGGTACCGGCCCGATTAAAATCGCCATATCATTGATTTCAGACGGCACGACCACTTTAATCGACGAATTACTTTTACTGGTATTGGTATCTTGTAATAAGATGACGACCTCATCGCGGCGCAAGCGTGCCATTTGATCGGGGTCTAAATTAAGAGTATTGATCGCTCTAAACTCTAATGGGAAAGAAAACTTCTCTTCCAATTGAGCTAAACGCGCACGCTTATCGGATAAAGTCGCATAATAAGACAAATCATCGAGCAAAAATACAGCGATAGCACGTACTTGCTGCTCGGTCACTTGCGAGATACGCGCGGTTAAAACGCTCTGGTTATCCGGTAAGCGGTAATAAACATCGGCATAAATAGGCTGGGCAACATAGCGAACGACGGTATTACCTTTTTCAAAACGGCGCAGCTCACTGGCATTAAAATCGACCTCGTTAATAGGCACAATGTTAAATTCTGCGCCAAATAAACTACTGGCATCAGACAGCCAATATTCACGCTGCGATTCGCTTTCTTGATGGGCAATGCCTTCAGCAACGATATGAAAAGCACCCGTAGCCATATTTTCGCGGTAAGATTGGACGCGTTCTTTATTGATCGTATCCATCAACAATTGCGCAAATAATGCCACACACAAACAGACAATGAGCAGTCCAGCATAAATACGAACAAAGATACTGTGTTTAAGAGAAGAAACTAATGACATACGTGCCGTGACCAACCTAATAAAGAATTATTAATAGAGGAAGAAGAGAAATCCTTGCTGCGCAATTTATCTCATATAATCAAAATATCCTAAAAACGCTAAGGTATTGCTGATATCAATTTTTTGTAGCCTCTGTCTGCGCAGGCACAGCAAGCAAGAAAAATTGATATCAGCAGTGAATGATGTATCGATATTACTTTTCACTCACTATACTATTAATCTAGCGTCCATAATTATCGCTCAATTAAACCACATAACGCAGCATTTAAGTTTAAAAATTAAAATTTAGACCATAAAAAAACCAGCTTTACGCTGGTTTTTTATTAAAAAGTATTTTAGTAAAGAGAATTGCATTAACAATTCGCTGTTAATTGCCTTCTTTAACGAACAAATAACCTTTACTACGCACGGTTTTGATGCGTTTAGGATTTTCTGGATCATCACCAATTTTTGGACGAATACGTGAGATACGTACGTCGATTGAGCGATCTTGACCGTCATATTCGATACCGCGTAGACGCTCAAAAATATCTTCGCGTGACAAGATACGACCAGCGTTAGACGCAAGTAACCATAATAAGTCATATTCGGCACTGGTGAAATCAACCAATTCGTCACCCAAGTTCACTGAGCGACCGCCATTGTCGATAACCAACTCACCAAACTCAAGACGCTGCGGCACATCTTCCGATGGCGCATTTTCTGAGCGGCGTAGTAAAGCACGGATACGGGCAAGCAATACACGTGGCTGCGCAGGCTTAGCGACATAGTCATCAGCGCCCATTTCAAGACCCAAAACCTGATCCATATCTTCTGTGCGCGCGGTCAGCATCAAAATAGGATTTTGATAGTGTGGACGTACTTCACGACATACCGTCAAGCCATCGCTACCAGGAAGCATGACATCAAGTACGACCAAATCTGGTTGTTCATTGACAATACGGCGAATGGCGCGATTACCATCGGTTTCAATTGCCACTTCTAAACCATTTTTAACCAAGTAATCTTGGGTCAACATGGCTAAGCGCTCGTCATCCTCAACAATCAAGATTCGGGGGGTGTTGTCTTCTTCATTCGTTGTCATTGTTATATCCTCTAATACATCTTATTTAAAAGCGGTGAAAATAAGAGCGGTAAATTAATAGCACCGTAACTCAATCAATTTGTAATCCAATACAGGCAGTGACCGTAACACGGTTACAAACTTGGTAGCACAGTATACTATTAAACACACAGCTTCCTATACTATAGCTTATAGTTAGTAACAAAACCTATAAACTACGTCATTTAAAACGTTAGTTTGCGTCCAAAAATTATACCTCTTATTAACTTTAAAAGGCATAGGATAAATTTTATTCAATCATTCTACTGGTCTTATATCGAACCAACGCTTTAAAAGCTCAAACATTAAATGTTATTGAATGACGCCAAATAACTGCTGGACTTTTAAAATAAAAAATGTGGTTGCTACTCTCTAATATAACCATATATCAGCGTTGCCGCTAGTCACTTTTCCATCATTTTATGAAAATCAGTTTAGTTTTTGATAAATATTGCATCACCTAGGAGATTTTCAAATATAGTCAAAATATCCTAAAACGCGTCGGTATTGCTGATATCAATTTTTTGTAGCCTCTGTCTGCGCAGGCACAGCAAGCAAGAAAAACTGATATCAACAGTGCGTACTGTATTGATATTACTTTTCACTCACTATAGTAAATGTCTGAGCTATGGCAAATATTAAACGCTAACTACTAGAAAGCTAACTATTAGAAGAACAAGCATAAAAAAACAGCCCTTCATGGACTGTTTTTATGTTTATAACAAAAACTAAAGCGTAACAATGTGCTAGGCGCGGTTTTTATATTTACGAATAGTCTGCAACTGGGCGACTGATTCAGCCAATGACGCTAATGCTGCATTGGTTTGTACGGTATCAGATTGGTTGACCAGCATTTGCTCAGCTTTCTTACGTGCTTCAACGATTTTACTTTCGTCAAGATTGTGCGCACGCATCGCAGTATCAGCAAGTACAGTGACCATTTTTGGTTGTACTTCTAACACACCGCCAGATACATAAATAACTTCTTCTTCACCGTTAGGCGTTTGTACGCGCATCGGACCGGGTTTTAGCAAAGTAATAAGCGGGGTGTGACCTGGCAATATACCAATTTCGCCTTCGGTACCACTAGCTATTAACATGCTAATTTCGCCTGAATACAACTCTTCACGAGCACTTACGACGCGACATTGTAACGTTGCCATACTTAATTCCTTACCATCAAAGCGCGATCAAAAAACAGTAAAAACTGCGATGCGTTACTGAGGAGTAGATATAAAGGTTATATTATACCTACTCGTTAGCCCATACCAATACAACTTACGCTGCAGAAGACTTCATTTTTTCTGCTTTAGCAACAACTTCGTCAATGCCGCCTGCCATATAGAAAGCTTGCTCTGGTAGATCATCGTACTCACCCGCGATGATTGCTTTAAAGCTAGCAATGGTATCGCGTAATGCAACATATTTACCAGGAGCACCGGTGAACACTTCTGCTACGTGGAATGGCTGTGACAAGAAGCGCTGAATTTTACGCGCACGATAAACGACTAGTTTATCTTCTTCTGACAACTCATCCATACCTAGAATGGCGATGATGTCTTTAAGTTCTTTATAGCGCTGAAGAACTTCCTGCACGCCGCGAGCAACGTTGTAATGCTCTTCACCGATAACCAATGGATCAAGCTGACGTGAGGTTGAATCTAGTGGATCAACCGCTGGATAGATACCTTGTGAAGCGATATCACGGCTTAGTACCACTGTCGCATCCAAGTGAGCAAACGTCGTTGCTGGTGATGGATCCGTCAAGTCATCCGCAGGTACATATACCGCTTGTACAGAAGTAATTGAACCTGATTGCGTTGAAGTAATACGCTCTTGCAGCATACCCATTTCTTCAGCGAGCGTTGGCTGATAACCAACCGCTGATGGCATACGGCCTAACAGTGCTGATACTTCAGTACCCGCTAGCGTATAACGATAGATGTTATCAACGAACAATAATACGTCACGACCTTTGCCAGTGACAGGATCTTTGGTATCACGGAAGTACTCAGCCATGGTCAAACCAGACAATGCAACACGTAAACGGTTACCTGGTGGCTCATTCATCTGGCCATATACCATCGCGACTTTAGATTTGCTAAAGTCTTCAACGTTGACAACGCCAGCTTCTTGCATTTCGTGATAGAAGTCGTTACCTTCACGGGTACGCTCACCAACACCAGCAAACACGGATAGACCTTCGTGTTTAAGGGCGATGTTGTTGATCAATTCCATCATGTTGACGGTTTTACCAACACCAGCACCGCCAAACAGACCAACTTTACCACCTTTAGCAAACGGGCAAAGTAAGTCGATAACTTTAATACCTGTCTCTAACAGCTCAGTACTGTTTGACTGTTCTGCATAGCTTGGGGCTTCACGGTGGATGGACCATTTTTCTTCAGCAGCAACTGGACCTTCTTCATCGATAGGACGACCAAGAACATCCATGATGCGACCTAATGTACCCATACCGACTGGTACAGAAATAGGTGCGCCCGTGTTAGTCACTGGTAGGTTACGCTTTAAACCTTCGGTTGAACCCATCGCAATAGTACGTACGATACCGTCACCTAGCTGTTGCTGGACTTCTAGGGTGGTCTCAGTGCCGTCTACTTGCAAGGCATCAAAAATTTGAGGAACTTCGTTACGGTCAAACTCAACGTCAAGAACCGCGCCAATAATCTGTACAATACGACCGCTACTCATTGCGTTCTCCTTGAACTTCTGTATATAGTGGGTTTTATAAAGGGTTTCAATTATGAAACAGCAGCAGCACCGCCAACGATTTCCGAGATTTCTCGGGTAATCGCCGCTTGACGCAGCTTATTATAAACCAACTGTAAATCGTTAATTAGGTCACCAGCATTATCTGTTGCCGCTTTCATCGCAACCATACGTGAAGACTGCTCAGAGGCAATGTTTTCCATTACCGCTTGATAGACAATCGACTCGATATAGCGACCAAGTAATTCATCAATCAAGGTTTTAATGTCAGGCTCGTAGATATAATCCCAGCTCAGCTCTGTTTGTATGCCACTTTCTTCATCACCAAATGAACCCTCTGGTAAAGGTACCAATTGGTTGACAATCGGCTTTTGGGTCATAGCGTTAACAAACTGGTTATAGACCACATAAATACGGTCTAATTTACCGTTGCTATAGTCTTCTAACATCGCTTGCACCGGCGCGTTTAATTGCTCAAACGTCGGTTTATCACCATAGTCAGTAACGGCTGAAGTGACTTTACCACCGAAGTTTTTAAAGAAACTCACGCCTTTAGCACCAATAACGGCAAACTCGGCTTGTACGGACTGGTCTTGATACTGCTGAATGCTTTTAGATAAAGCTTTGAATAGGTTAATATTCAAACCACCCGCTAGGCCGCGATCTGATGTGATGACAATATAGCCAACTTTATCAACCGGACGCGAGACCATATATGGGTGTTTGTAATCTGATGAGGCATGCACCAAATGCGAAATAACCCGGCGCATACTATCAGCATACGGGCGACCCACTTCCATGCGCTCTTGGGCACGGCGCATTTTACTAGCGGCTACCATTTGCATAGCGCGAGTAATTTTTTGGGTACTTTTAATACTGGTGACTTTGGCACGTATCTCTTTTAAGCTTGCCATAATGATTCCAATATAAGAGGGTTAAAAAGCATGGGCGTATGCAACAATCGTTTAATATAAAACACTGAACTTATCGAAATAATGTCTTTACATCTTGTGGCATGACGCAATCTTAGACCTTCATTGGTTAAAACAGCGGCGCGATTATCTTAAAGGAAAGTCTTTTAGATTTAAAAATTTTCTTAAATAATGCGCCACTTTTTGCGCTATAAAGCAGAGCGCTAACCACTTCAGGTTTAACCCGTTAAATTAATAACTGTGATTTTGTTTAAAGGTCTCTAAAGATGACTTTAAACGACCTGCGATATCATCATTATAATTCGCAGTGCCATCAATCTCACGCATCAATTCACTCTGCTCATCATGCATATAGCGTAAGTAAGCTTCTTCAAAAGAACCAATTTTTTCAACAGGAACGTCTGCTAAGAAGCCTTCGTTCGATGCATAAATAACTGCCGCTTGCTCAGAGATAGACATTGGCTGATATTGTTTTTGCTTCATCAATTCAGTCACGCGCTCACCATGATCAAGCTGTTCGCGAGTCGCATCATCAAGGTCTGATGCAAACTGAGCAAATGCTGCCAATTCACGATACTGAGCTAATGCAGTACGGATACCACCAGACAGTTTCTTAATAATCTTCGTCTGAGCAGCACCACCAACACGCGATACCGAGATACCAGCGTTGACTGCCGGACGGATACCTGAGTTAAATAGGCTAGACTCTAAGAAAATCTGACCATCAGTGATTGAAATCACGTTGGTTGGTACGAAGGCAGATACGTCACCAGCTTGGGTTTCAATGATAGGTAGCGCGGTTAAAGAACCAGTTTTACCAACCACTTCACCATTGGTGAATTTTTCTACGTATGCCGCGTTTACGCGTGATGCACGCTCAAGTAAACGTGAGTGTAAGTAGAATACGTCACCAGGATAGGCTTCACGACCTGGCGGACGACGTAGCAATAGTGAGATTTGACGATAAGCAACGGCTTGTTTTGATAAATCATCAAATACAATCAGTGCATCTTCGCCGCGGTCACGGAAGTATTCGCCCATCGTACAACCTGAGTACGGTGCGATATATTGAAGTGCTGCTGGCTCTGACGCTGAAGCGACAACCACAGTGGTATATTCAAGCGCACCAGTTTGCTCAAGCTTACGTACCACGTTAGCAATGGTAGAACGTTTTTGACCGATTGCCACGTAGACACACTTAATACCAGAGGCTTTTTGGGCAATGATCGCATCGATAGCCATGGCGGTTTTACCCGTCTGACGGTCACCAATGATAAGCTCACGCTGACCACGACCGATTGGAATCATGGTATCAACGGCTTTATAACCAGTCATGACTGGTTGATCAACTGATTGACGGTCGATAACGCCTGGGGCGATTTTTTCGACTTTATCAGTCATCTTGGCATCGATAGGACCTTTGCCATCAATAGGGTTACCCAAAGCATCAACAACACGGCCTAGCAACTCAGGACCTACGGGTACTTCCAAAATGCGACCAGTACAATAGGCTTTTTGACCTTCTTGTAGTTTTAGGAAGTCGCCTAATACTACTGCACCAACAGAATCACGCTCTAAGTTAAGCGCCATTCCGTAGATTTCACCTTCAAACTCAATCATTTCGCCGTACATGGCATCTTCAAGACCATGAATCTGCACGATACCGTCAGATACTTTGACAATCGTGCCTTCATTCTTTGCAGTTGCACCCGCATCAAGGTCTTGAATACGCTGCTTAATCAGATTACTGATTTCCGCTGGATTCAATTGTTGCATTGCCTTGTTTCCTTTAATTTATGATAACCCGCCACTGACTTAAATGCTCTTATATCACGCAAGCTTTATTAAGCTGCACGGATGATTGGCATTAGGCCGTTAGCTGTGTTTTTAACTGTTGTAACTTGCCACGCATCGAATCATCGATAACTTTGTCACCGACTTTAATCGTAGCGCCCGCCAATAGATTTGGATCAACCGACTCGTGAATCACTACGCTCGCATTGAGCGAGTCAGCAAGACGCGTTTGCAGCGTCTGACGCTGAGCATCGGTTAATGGATAAGCAGAGGTCACATAAGCGTCAAGCTGCTTTAAGCTTATTGCCTTGTGACGGCGATAATGCTCATAAACTTCAGGAAGCAGCGCCAGACGCTCTTGTTCTGATAACTGTTTAACGAAGTTACTAAGTGCTACTGATACTTTAGGATAGCTGGCGTTTTGGTCATGACGAGCCCCTTGGGTCTCACCTAATAACTGCTTAAAAGCAGAATCATTCGCGCTAGCTACTTGCGTATCATAAAGATCGACCAAAGCAGCTGACTTATGCTCAGCAGAAACAGCTGGATTGTCTAGCCAAGTACTGAACGACTTGTCATTGACAACGGTAGCGGCAATAAATAAGAAGTTTTCCCACTCATTTACTACCCCGTTTTCATTGGCATAGTCAAACGCGGCTTTAGCGTACGGTCGTGCTAAGGTTGATAAGTCAGCCATGATATCCTCACAATTACAGCTTCGCCGCCAGTTGGTCTAACATACTGGCATGTTTTTGCACATCGACTTTGTCTTGCAAAATCTTTTCAGCACCAAGTACAGCCAGTTCAGCAACTTGGGCACGCAATGATTCGCGCGCTTGATTGATTTCTTGGTCGATAGAGGCTTGCGCTTGTTGACGAATGCGTTCGCCTTCCGCTTGGGCTTGCAATTTTGCATCTTCAACAAGCTGATTGGCGCTCTTGTTCGCTTGCTCAATTAGCGCAGCAGCTTTAGTTTTTGCAACATCAAGCTCCTGCTGTACATTTTGCTCCGCGGTCGCTAAATCTGCTTTTGCTTTTTCTGCGGCGTTTAAGCCTTCAGCGATTTTACGCTGACGCTCATTAATGGCACCGATAAGTGGTGGCCACACGAATTTCATGCAAAAAATCACAAATATTGCAAAAGCAATGGCTTGACCGATGAGGGTAGAATTGATATTCACGTGATCACCTCTTTGTTAATGAAAAATCAGTTTCATTGATCATATTTGATAGCCAAACTTTGGCTATGTTTAATATACAAACTTTGACCACCAAACATTTACAACTGAGCTTTCTGATTAACCTGCTAGAGGGTTAGCGAACAACAATAGCATAGCAATACCAACACCAATCATCGGTACGGCATCAAGTAGACCTGCCACGATGAACATACGAGTTTGCAGTTGTGAACCAAGTTCTGGTTGACGTGCAACACCTTCTAAGAACTTGCCGCCTAGAATAGCAAAACCAATGCCTGTGCCAAGTGCGCCAAGACCGATAAGCAGTGCTACTGCGATAACTGTGTAACCACCTAATACTGGATCCATTGATGTATCCTCATTTACCTATTGAATGTATATAATTAATGTTCAGTTGATGATGCAAGCGACATATAAACTATCGTCAACATCATAAATACGAACGCTTGAAGGGTAATAATTAAGATGTGGAAAATCGCCCACGGCACCGATAACGCCCATTGAATCCAAAACGGCATCAGGGCAATCAATACGAAGATTAGCTCCCCAGCATACATGTTACCGAACAGACGCAAACCTAGTGAAATGGGTTTGGCAATCAAAGTAACAAACTCTAAGATAAAGTTGATGGGGATTAAAATGATTTGCATGATTGGGTTTTTGGCGCTAAACGGATGCAGTATTAACTCACCGATAAAACCACCCAACCCTTTTTCTTTAATACTGTAGTAAATAATCAGCGCAAAGACAGAAAATGACATGCCTAGGGTGATATTAGGGTCAGTCGTTGGTACAATCTTGAAGAACACGTGATGTGGATCATGACCCATCGCAGCGCCAACTTGACCTGCTAGACTTGGAATGAAGTCGATAGGCAATAAATCCATCAAGTTCATCAAGAAAATCCACACAAAAATGGTCAACGCTAGCGGCGCAATCAATTTTGACGTACCACTATAAGAATCGCGAACGTTGTTATCAACAAACTCAACGATCATCTCAACCGCTGCTTGAGTTTTGCCGGGAACGCCTGAAGTAACTTTTTTGGCAACCATCCAAAAGATGGCACAAAATAAAATACCCAGACCGATTGACCATAACATGGAGTCAAGATGGATAGCTTTAAAACCCATTAACCCTGCTTCTTCAGCAGTATAGGCAACTTTCCAACCTTCGCCCGGCAGATAGCCGTACGTCCAATTCGTTAAGTGGTGAGAGATATATTCTGATGATGTTTGCTCGGATGCCATAATGTAAGCTTCTTATTAATCAACGATTTAATCAACTACCAAAAAATATGGTTGTCATCTGATGAGGCGTTTGCGTTGTCACCAATCTGCATTAAGCAAATCCAGAAAAACACTTACAACCCTCATGTAACCAATAACATCCAACCCATAGCTCTATAACTACTCTGTTATTCTTAAATAATTAAGCGGAATAACCAATTTTTTTATTGCGGTGGCTCAATTTGATAGCCATGGATAAATTTTAGCTATCAAAAAAGGGCGCACGATTATTCATTAATGGCCCTTGCATATCTACGCAAATTTTTGAGTATGTGTTTACTTATCTTGCTTTACTTTCATCACAATCAATACGGTGCTCAGCAGCAAGACAGTTAGCTGTCTATATTAATGCAGCGTTGTAATCGTGTAAAGTCAATTATGACTTTTTTATTTACGGTATGAATACGTTAAGCGCTGTTAACGTTCGCTACTATGGCTTTGCGTCTATCCATCAAAGCCGATAATTTAATTGTATTTGAACACTCTGCTTAGAGAGAGGGTTACTTATCGCGATTTTCACGCTTAACTCTAGTTAAGCGTCTTTATTCATACTTTTATTGTAAAAACAGTTTTCAGTCACTTAATCATTGGTTGATGACTTTATAACAGTAATCTTAGAGAAGCTGGACCGCAGGATGACAAATGTACGTGCTGTATTATTGAGCTATTAAAATTATAATAGGTTCTAAATCTAGCGTATCTGCCACAACATCCAACTGTGACTAATCTGCATTACCATAAAACCGACCAATAGCGCAGGCGCTGATAGAGGTTGTATGGTAATAAAAATTAGTGCAAAACCACATACGGTCAATAACCATTTGACCATTTGACCACGATATAGCTGGCTGACAATGTGTCTGCGCGCGCGATATCCGGTATACCAAAAGATAAATCCAGCAAAGACCGCTTGGGTGGCAAAACTGAGTAGCGCCCCAATAGCGTTGCTCTTTGCAATAACAAGCGTATTGCCGTTATTACCCAACCAAGTAACATCTACTATCCAACCGAGCACAATCAGGATAAATAAAATCCATGCTTGGCGTTTTAGATAAATAGCAATCTTATCTCTTTGGGTGCGTTTGGCAGGTTTGGTCATTGATATTTCTATAGCTCTATAACGTGGGGACAATGCCGCACCGTTGCGACAATATTATCCGTGAATGGCTCACTCTACAGACGTTATCTTTTAACCAAAATAAAACGCCACTTATTATAGGGAGCAAGCAGATTTTAAGCAAGTGAAATATGACTTTTATCAAGCATTTAGTTATTTAGCGCTGAAAATCTCTCTACAGAGTCAATAAAGTAGCACTAATAACCTCTAAATCCATCTATTCTACCGTTAATTTAACTTGCATCATTTCAAATAGCCTAAAAGCTCAGCTTGCTATTAGGGTTACCGATATTTAGGAAATACACTGACGGATTTGCTGTGCCATTGTCTGCCAGCCGCTAACAAAATCTTTACTGTTGCTCATGTCTTCCGCTTGCACGGTACTCTTAACTGGCTGTAACTTTGTAAGCAAACCTTTAGCAGGCTGACTTGGACTAACCAAGCACATTTGTTTTGCTGGGCGCTGCTCATTTAACCAGCGCAACTGACTGGCTTTTGGCGCTAAATGATGGTCAGTACTTAAGCTGCCAATTAATTGGAACTTGGCGCTGTCTTCCATATATTGATAAGCATCATGATAGGCCCAATACGGCAAAGGTTTTTGCGCGTGGTTTGCATGAGCTGACGCCACGGCTTTATTCATGCGCTGGGCAAATTTTTGCGCATTGGCATGATAGAGCTTTTTATATTGCGGATTGGCATGACTGTGAATGACAGCAAGCGCTCGCGTAATGGCTTTAGCGTTTTCAGGATCGAGCCAAATATGCGGATCGAGCGTACCAGCAATGGCTTTGCCTTTAACATCACGCAGCGGATGACGATTAAAGGCGTCGAACTTAAATAACGTAATCGCATTAGGCGCGCTATTGAGCGTGGTGGCTAGGTTGTTTTCTAGCGGCTCGCCAAACCAAACCACAAACTTACTATTTTGAATGGCCTTGATATCGCCGGGACTGATACTGCCGTGATGTCCGACCTCCCCTGCTTGCAATAATTGCTTGGCTGATGGCGCGCCTTCCGTCACCGCTTGGCTTAATAAAAACAGCGGATAGTTACTGACGCTCACCGTTGCTGCTTGCGCGCTCATCATGAACGAGGCAAATATAAGCACGCCAGTTATGAGCAATCGCGGTAAGCGCAGAGGTAAATGCATAAAGTTTTTAAATAATGGAATCATAATGGCGGCTTTTAAGGTTCAAGGATAAATGACAAAGATAGTTATAAATATTTTGCAACGTTATTCTAGTTATAAAACAGCAGACCTGTGAATAAATGCAAAGGACCTCTCTGTTTTACGTTTTAGTATGTTATACTATAACAATATAAAAAACCATTATAAAATATCCATTAACTAAAAATACTGTTCATCACACCGCTAAACCGTCTTTAGGAGCTTGCTGCATGTCTACTCATTCATCTGTTTGCGCTCATGTCCATGATGTGCAAGATTTTACAGCGTCCGATGTCAATGAGCGTTTACTAGCAGCCAAAGAGCAATGTCGCTCAAGCGGCGCGCGCTTTACGCCGCTGCGTCAGCAAATCTACCAGTTGGTGCTAGAAGCCAATAAACCAGTGGGCGCTTATGATCTAATCACTCAATTGCAGCAGATGCGCCTTGCCGAGCCTGAAGCAGAAAGCGACAGCTCGAACAATCAAGCAAATACTCAAACGCCAAAAAATGTCGCGCCGCCGACGGTTTATCGCAGCTTGGAGTTTTTATTGAGCGAGGGCTTGATTCACCAGCTAACCTCGATTAATGCTTATGTGCCTTGTTGTCACCCACGCGCCCAACATACAGCGGCGTTTTTAATCTGTGCCCAGTGTGAGCGGGTACAAGAATGCAGCAGTTTGCCAGTACAAGAAATGATGAGCTTTGCAGAGCAAGACGTTGGCTTTACGGTCGAGCGTAGCGTCATTGAATTGAGCGGTCGTTGCCAAGCGTGTCAGTAAAATAACGGTTTGCTTATATTTTTGACCTGAATTTTAGGTTTACGCTTTCATGCTAAATTATTATTCTGTCATTTCTTAATTATCATTAATACATCAGTACTATCCTATGAGCCTAGCAATTTTACCAACCAAGCCCTCTGCTATGAATACAAGTGATAAAACCATGCCTAACGCGGCTAAACTGCTGAGCTTAAGTAATATCAGTTACCATATCGGGCAGCAACGTATCCTCTCGCATATCGATATTGATATCGCTGTTAATGAAACGGTCAGTCTGATCGGACCTAATGGCGCGGGCAAGTCTACTTTAGTTAAACTAATTTTAGGTTTAATCGAACCGACCAGTGGCCAGATAACGTCGCACCAAAACTTGCAACTTGGCTATGTGCCGCAGCGCTTTGCCGTGCCGCCTATTTTACCGTTACGCGTTTGCGATTTATTGGCACAAGCCGATAAAAAACGCTTAACGGCTGAGCAGCGGCAATTTATCTTTGATAATTTGTCGTTGACGCATTTATTGTCGCGGCAAATGCTGCATTTATCAGGCGGTGAAACCCAGCGAGTATTATTGGCGCGTGCCTTATTAGACAAGCCCAATTTATTAATTTTAGATGAGCCGATGCAAGGACTAGACCCTGATACCGAGGTTTGGCTGTATCAGTTTATCGATGAGCTGCCGGAGTTTTTGCGCTGTGCCATGCTGGTGGTGTCGCATGATTTGCATTGGGTCATGAAAGGTAGCAGGCGTGTCATTTGTTTAAATAAGCACATTTGCTGCGAAGGGCAACCAAGCGAGCTTGCGATTAGTTCGGAGTTTCAGAAGCTTTTTGGCCATCATTATGAGCAGCCTTATGTGCATCAACCGCACGCTTGTGAGCACCATGCCCCAAGCGAGATATAATTAAAAAACCAAGCTTTTTAGGCAAAATTGCCTTGTTCCTTTTATAAAAACGTTACGGATATCTATTATGACCGCTTGGTTAGCCATCATCGCCCCTGCTTGGATTGCTGGTAGCATTTTAGCGCTACTTTCTGCGCCTTTAGGCTGCCTAGTCTTATGGCGGCGCATGGCATTTTTTGCCGATGCCTTGGCACATGGCACGTTACTTGGTGTGGCGTTGGCAGTTTTGTGGCAATTACCGATGGGCATTGGCATTGGCATCGTCAGTATTTTAGTCGTACTGGGCTTGGTATTCATCGATGATGAGCGTCTGCCGGTCGATGCAGTGCTGGCCGTGGTTGCGGTATCGCTGCTGTGTTTAGGTTTATTAACCTTGACGCAGCTTACCGATCAGCAAGCCAATGTTTTAGGTTTTTTATTTGGCAATTTGCTCGAGCTTGACTGGGCAGATTTGCCGTTGATTGCAGTAAGTGTTTTGTTGGGCTTAGGATTACTGATTTATATATGGCCCGCACAAATCAAGCTTGCGACTCATGAGGCTTTGGCACGCATTCAAGGGATCAATCCAACACGCCAGCGCTTGTTTTTTATGGGCGTATTAGCTGGGTTTTGTGCTATTGCCTTGCAAGCGGTTGGGAGTTTATTAATCAGCGGCCTATTGGTGTTGCCAGCATTAACAGCGCGTTTGTGGTCGGCATCACCAAAACAAATGGTTGTTATCTCTTTAATCATTGCCCAGCTTGGCGTCACGCTTGGCGTTTGGGGCAGTATTTGGCTAGATATCCAAACGGGACTTGCTATCGTTTTGGTACTGGCTATTTTATTTTTTGTGGCGCTCATTATCTCAAAGCTAATAAGCAAAAAATCAGGGTCGGAATCCATATTAGCAAAATTCTGGTCCCCACGCCGTTAGCGTTATTTACATGTAGCACCAAATTACCACGTACCTCAGCCATTACATTTAGGTCGTGATTTTGATATTTACTTGGCCTTTGTCGAACTTTATTTCATCAATATTGCTAGAGCTTTAATGCCCATTATGTTATAAACTTTCCTGAATACTATCAATGCGATAGTTGGCGAATTTTTGAGTTAATAAATACTCGGTACACCAATTTAAGATGTTTTTTTAACGAACGTTTTCGTTTCATCATATTTTAATTTATTATCGTTTTGCTTGATAAGGGACTAACCCCCATGCTTAGCTACCCCGCCAGCGCAGTCAGCACGCCCGACGGACAAGTCAATGTTTTGCAAATTACCGATTTGCACTTATCCTCCCACGTGCCTGCGGCGGCTGACGAAACCAGTAGTGAAGTAGCGGTTTGCCAATACAATTTTGAGGCGATTATCAAGCAAGCGTTGAGCGCAGAGCGGCGCTGCGATTTGATTCTCGTGACAGGCGATTTGGTCAATAAAGTACAAGCAGAGATTTACGATCATATTTTTGACGTACTACAAGCAACGGGGATTCCTTTTGCCTGTATCGCCGGCAACCATGACGTTACCGATGAAAACAACAGCGAGCTGCCATTTTTTCAGCGTGAACTGATTGCCAGACCCGCGGACAGACGCTTATTGAACCGTCATGTTATCGAAACCGACCATTGGCAGTTGTTGTTAATAGATTCTTCGATGACAGGCAAGGTAGAAGGAGAAGTGGCGCTAAGCGACATTGATTGGCTCTGTGAGCAGCTAGAGACATGCGCTAAGCCTGCGCTTATTGCGCTGCACCATCATGTGATAGCGGTCGATTCAGATTGGATTGATCAGCATATGGTGGAAAACGCCGATATTTTTTGGCAACGGCTGGCAACATTTGAGCATCTTAAAGTCATTATTAGCGGGCATACCCACCAAGAGCAAGTCCGCTATCGGCATGGGGTAACGGTTTATAGCACGCCATCCACTTGCTATCAGTTTAAGCCTTTTGAAGATGATTTCGCTTATGATAAAAGCGCCCTGCCCGGCTATCGCTGGTTGCAATTAGCCAACAATGGAGAGGTTGCAAGCTGGGTTGAAAGACTAGATACTTGACAACCAGTTTTATTGGCAGAAATTTGGCTAGTATTTAGCTAGTATAATACCGCCAGAGTGTGTATGTTATAGGGCTAGCTAAAATTACTGGTTATAGACAGCTACAGCGTGATTGCTAATACTAGCAACCTAACCGTAAAGCTAAAAATGATAAATAAGTTATATCATAAATAATGTAAAAAATGAGAACGGTCTACATTTAGACAAAATTATAATAGCTAGGACGGCTAAATTGACCACAAGCTAAGTTTCCACAGTCAGTGATTTGTAGCTTTATTTAACGGCTAGCATTTAAATAAAAAGATTCATAACAATATACCTGACCATTGATAATCGATAGATCGCTAGCAGCATATCGAAATAACCGTATGTTTAGATCAGCTGTGTTACTTGTGTCACTAAGTGGTAAAACGCTTATAAAAGAAACCATTTATAGCGTTTGGTAAATTGATAACGCCTTGTCTGTCGATAGGTCGTTTTATTGAATTAATTTGAAAAAGTAGGATACCCATATGAGCACCCTGACCCCAAACCCAAATCCAAGTGATGTAAAGTTCACCCCTTATGCGCCTGCCGAAAACGAAGAATACATGTCGGATGAACAATTGGCGCACTTTAAAGCCATTTTATTAGATTGGAAGCATCAATTGATTGGCGAAGCAGATCGTACCAAGACTTATATCCAAGATGAGTCCAGTGCCATGCCTGATATCAATGACCGCGCCACTCAAGAAGAAGAGTTTGCCCTAACCTTGCGAACGCGTGATCGTGAACGTAAGCTGATTCGCAAAATTGATAAATCTATCGCTGAAATTGAAAACGAGGATTATGGATTTTGTGAAACTTGTGGCGTCGAGATTGGCCTGCGTCGTCTTGAAGCCCGTCCAACTGCGACCCAGTGCATTGACTGTAAAACTCTATCTGAGATTAAAGAGCGTCAAAACCAAGGCGCTTAAATCCAGTTATTTTAATAGTCATTAATCATTTAAATACAAATACGAGCGACCATTCATTGGTCGCTCGTTGCGTTTTACGGCGTTATTTTTTATTAAATAGCTTTTAGTGGTTGACACGGCACCAACAAAATACGCATATTTAGCAAATATCTTTTTGGCATCGATTTATTTATTCTATCTATTTCCACTTTCGCTAAGTGTCTATTTTGAAAACATCTGCTACCTCTATGGCAAACACGCCTATTACTCCTACTCTGCCCCAACCTATTGGCCGTTTTGCGCCGTCACCAACCGGTGAGCTGCATCTTGGTTCCTTAACCACCGCGCTTGCCAGCTTTTGTCAGATCAAATCTCTTGGTGGCAAATGGCTACTGCGTATCGAAGACACCGATACCGAGCGCTGTGATCGACAGTTTACTGAGCAGATTTTGATTGATTTAGAAGTGCTTGGGCTGCACTGGGATGGCGATGTCATCTACCAATCTGAGCGCCTTGATATTTATAATGATTATTTATCTTCAAGCCTATATCCGCTGACTTACGGCTGTCAATGCTCGCGTAAAAGCCTTGAGCGTTATTGGCAGAAAAAAGCGATGGGAGAAAGCATGGACGCAGAGCAGGCACAGGAAAAACTACTGAACAGGCAACGCTATCCGCGCTGTTGTCTAAATGCCAATCTTGATAAAGAAAAAAACAAACTGCGTATACAGCTACCAGATTACCGTATTGGCTTTCAAGATGGTATTCAAGGTGTGCAATGGAGCAATCCGCAGCAAAGCTTGGGAGATATGGTGGTGCGTCGCCAAGACGGCATGATTAACTATATTTTGGCTGCTAGCCTCGATGATGGCTTGCAAGGTGTGACGCATATTATGCGTGGCTTGGACATTTTACCGATGACCACCGCGCAAATTAGCATCATGCATGCGGCGCATTTGACAGCTATCGATCATTGGTACCATTTACCATTAATATGCAGTCCTGATGGTCAAAAGCTCTCTAAACAAAACCTTGCCCAGCCAATTGATACCCGTGACCCAAGTCGTCTAATTGCCCATGCTTTGCAGCTATTACAGCAACCTGCCGTTGATAGAGACACGCCGACAAACATGCTTACCCAAGCAATTGCGCAATGGGACAACTCGCCATTACAAAATATGCAGACTTTTAATACAAGCGACATTTAACAAAAAACGCCGCTATAAGCGACGCTTCTTTATCATCAATAACTGGATTGCCGTAAACACTCTAATCATTACACGACTTAGTAATAACGGCACTGGCTCTTTTCAATCTCAGGGCTTTCTTTATAAATCCTTAGCAATACTGCGACCATTACTAAGCTAATCAGCATCGATGAGCCGCCATAACTGAAAAACGGCATGGTCAACCCTTTGGTCGGAATCGCACCCATATTCATTGCCGCATTAATAATTGTCTGCGCAATAAACACCACCGCGATACCAAAGGCGGTATAGCTCATACGCATTTGCCGGCGTTTTAGGGCATTATAACTGATGCGCATCGCACTTCCGATAATCAGCGCCTCAAAGATGAGAATCATGGTCACCCCAACGAAGCCCAACTCCTCACCAGTAATGGCTAGTAGAAAATCGGTATGCGCCTCTGGTAAATGCGACAGTTTTTGCACGCTTTCGCCATAGCCGACGCCAGTAAACTGACCGCGACCAAAGGCAATTAAGCTACGGGCTAGCTGATAATCGGTATCTTGTACATCATCAAAAGGGTCCAAAAACGACATTACCCGTACCAGTCGGTATTGTACGGTCGCCACCATTAATACAGCACCGCCAACGGCCACAGCGCCGAGCGCGATAAATTGTTTATAAGGCGCGCCAGCAATATAAAAGATGGCAAAGACCGTTCCAATAATGACCACAAACGAGCCAAAATCTGGTTGCGCGAGCAACAGAACGGTGATTAATCCAACCACGATGGCTATGCGTAAAAACCCATCCCAACCGTTACGTACCTCAAATGAGCGCCGTACAACGAAGTCTGAGACAAAGATAATCATCACCAATTTGGCAAGCTCTGCGACCTGAAAATTAAAACCACCGAGCGTGAGCCAACGCTTTGAGCCATTAATAGGCGTACTAAATAAAGTGGCAAATAACAATAACCCCGTGATGGCCAAGAGCATAAACTGGGTTTCGGTTTTATAAAGCCTTTTTAGCGTTACTGCTTTATAAGAAATACCAGCGATAACCAGCCCAATCGCCATGTATAAAAGCTGATTATAAAAGAAATGCAGCTCGCTCATGCCGCGACTAAGGGCAAACGGGATAGAAGCAGAAGCCACCATCAATAAGCTGAGCACCAACATACAGCCGACGCTTGCTAATAAAATGGCGCGCGCTGAGGGCATGGAGAGAACGCCATCTGAGCCAGTAGCTCGCGGCGATTGAGAGTTTGATCGAAAAAAAGAAGAGAGCGCCATAATTTTGTATACACTAGCAAACGAGAAAACACGGCGTTATAAAACGCCACCGTTTAAAAAAATGAAGTTGATTTTATCCAATAGATAATAGCAGACAGCAAAGCGGCGACAAACCCCGATTGTTAATCGTTTAGCTTGTCAGTATTAATGGTACAGTGGTTAGCAACATGAATAGCAACGATGGTTTGCAAATCGTTTGTCGTCCGCTTTATTACCTAGTTGACAGTAGCAGCAATTTATAAGCAAAACAATCATTTATCAAAAAACGCTTTCCATTTTTATAACATCAGTAAAACTACTTAAAACCTAACGCTGATACTACTTTAAGTCAAAACGTATGATAAAACGTCAAGATGCTTTATGAAGCCTTGTCTAACTGGTTGACCAGCTGACTAAAGTACTTGCCGCGTTCGGCAAAACCACTAAACTGATCGAAACTGGCACAAGCTGGTGATAAAAGCACCGCTTGTACCTGCGATAAACTGCTTTTTGTGACTTGCTGTATCGTCGCAAAAGCGCCTTCTAGCGTTTGACATTGATGCATATAGACATCATCGTCGTTGATACCAGCGGCGCGTAAATGTTGCTCAACCTGCTGGCTATCTTCGCCAATAAACAGCACTTGGCTGACGTATTGATTGATAAATGGCGTTAATTCGCCAAATTGCTGACCTTTACCTTGGCCACCTAAAATTAATAGCAGTTTACCGTCTTTAGGCGCATATACCGCTCCTAAGCCCTCGACTGCCGCCATGGTTGAGCCAATATTAGTACCCTTAGAATCATTAAAATAATCAATGCCATCGACCGTAGCCACATATTCGCAGCGATGCTCAAGTCCTGTAAAATTCTGCAAGGTGGCGAGCATACTATCAAGCGGTAAACCGGCAAGCTCGCCAAGTGCTAAAGCTGCTTGCGCATTGAGTAAATTATGCCGGCCTTTGATACGTAGTTTATCTGCCGATAGCAGACGCTCGGTCCCGCGGGCTAGATACGTCTGCCCTTCTGAGTCGGTAATCAGTCCATATTGACCCTTGTCAGGGGCGTGAATGCCCGTGCTTAAGCGTGGCAAATTATCCGCCACTAGCGGCCGCGTCAAGGCATCTTCGCGATTTATCACTACGGACTTGGCGCCTTGAAAAATGCGATGCTTGGCTTGATGGTAGCCGAGCATATCGCCATGGCGGTCTAGGTGGTCAGGAGACATGTTAAGTACCGTTGCCACTTGTGCGCCTAAATTGGTCACCGTTTCTAACTGGAAACTTGATAGCTCGAGAACTGCCAACTCCATCTCGGTATTGGACAGTAACGTCAGCGCTGGCACGCCAATATTGCCGCCTACGCCAACATTGACCCCAGCATCGGCGGCCATTTGTCCAACCAAGGTGGTGACGGTACTTTTAGCGTTAGAGCCTGTAATCGCAACAATCGGTATACGGCACGCTTCACAAAATAGCTGAATGTCACTGACAACGGGAATATTAGCCTCTCGCGCCGCAGCAACCGCTGGGTTTTTTAAGGAGATACCTGGGCTGATGATAATGCGAGCCGCTCGCTGCAATAAATCGGCATCTATCGCGCCAAACTGGCGAATCTCAACAGCAGCAGGCAATTGGTCTGCTAAAGTGGGATTGACTTGATTGTCGGTGACAGCGACTTGGTAACCTTGCTTGGTCAAATACTGCGCAACCGACAGCCCCGACTGCCCCAAACCGACCACGACTTGTAAACCACTGCCCTTATGAAGTAAGGCTTCTGTTGCGGTGTTAGTGGTCATATCTATTCCTTTTATCTATTGGACGAACAAAATTGTATCAAGCATCTTGGCTTTATCAATAGTATTGATAATGGCTTTTTATAGTGGGCTTTACGCTAAACGTCAGGGCTACAAGCATTCTAAGCCAGTTTGAGCAAGTCTGCCTAAATCTGTCTAAACCTGTGTCAATAAGCCACTTTGGCTGATGAGCATCATAAAGCCATTGCCGCAATTTCGGTACTGGTTTTTTGAGGCTTTGTGTTATTATGCGCCTGTTTTTATATTGCGCCGCTAATGCTATAATAGCCGCCTTAATAAGAAGCGCTACGATAGTAAGCGCTCTTTAACCAAATCTTTAATTTAGCATTTTAGTTTAGCATGTTGTCACCTTTATCGCGCCATTGTCATCGTCCTGCAGTTATGTTTTTTATGCTGAGGTGGATATGACAGGCAACCGCTGCCCCATATTTTGGCGTTTTGTCTGACAAGAGACGTATCTTCTTCCACCGTATTTCACGGCAAACACTTATTCATATTTTTAAGAGCTGTTATCCTACTGATTAAGGGTAACGGTTTGTGCGATACCGCTATAAAGGTCGATAACCGTTAGTCTCGATACAATCATTTTAGGGTGACGCTTTATTGCTCGATCATAAATGGTTGTTTTTTTTGCCTCTAACCCTATACAGTTTACTTATGACATCTTTTTTTGGCAGTTTGCGTGAAGAGTGGTTTTCCAATATTCGCGGTGATACGTTATCAGGTTTAGTGGTCGCACTAGCCTTGATTCCAGAAGCGATTGCCTTTTCTATTATCGCTGGTGTCGACCCAAAAGTCGGTTTATATGCTTCATTTTGCATCGCCGTGGTCATCAGTTTTGTCGGTGGACGTCCGGGTATGATTTCGGCGGCGACCGGCGCGATGGCACTGGTGATGGTTGATTTGGTCGCCGAGCACGGGCTGCAGTACTTGCTTGCCGCTACGTTACTGTGCGGCGTCATTCAAATCATCATGGGTATTTTAAAACTTGGTAACTTGATGCGCTTTGTGTCGCGCTCGGTGGTGATTGGTTTTGTTAATGCGCTGGCGATTTTAATCTTTGCCGCCCAGCTGCCTGAGCTGAACCCGATGACTGAGCGCGTCGGCATGACAGTTTATATCATGACGGCGGCAGGCCTTGCGATTATTTACTTATTTCCGCTGCTTCCTAAAATCGGACGCGTGATTCCGTCACCGCTGATTTGTATCGTTGGTTTGACTGCGGTTGCCATATATATGAATCTTGATATTCGTAACGTCGGTAGCATGGGCGATTTGCCCGATTCTTTACCGGTGTTTTTATTACCTGACATTCCGCTTAACTTTGAAACCTTGCTCATTATCGCGCCTTATTCTATCGCGCTTGCCATCGTAGGTTTATTAGAATCTATGATGACCGCGACCATCGTCGATGAATTGACCGATACGCCCAGTGATAAAAACCGCGAATGCCGTGGTCAGGGTATGGCCAACGTCGTATCAGGCTTCTTTGGTGGTATGGCAGGCTGCGCGATGATTGGACAATCAATGATTAACGTCAAATCTGGCGGCCGTACGCGTTTATCAACGCTTATTGCTGGCGTGGTGCTACTCATCTTGGTGGTATTTTTAAGTGAGTGGGTCAGCCAAATTCCGATGGCAGCATTGGTAGCGGTGATGATTATGGTTTCTATCGGTACCTTTAATTGGCAATCTATTCGAGAATTTAAAACCCACCCACTGTCCTTTAATATCGTGATGCTGGCGACCGTGATAACCACTGTTTTTACCCATAATCTCGCGTACGGCGTCGGCGTTGGTGTGCTACTTTCAGCATTGGCGTTTGCCAATAAAATCGGGCAATTCTTAACGGTCTTTAGTGAGTATGACGACAGTAGCAATACCCGTTATTACTACGTGCAAGGACAGGTCTTCTTTGCCTCAACGACGCAGTTTTTGCAGAGCTTTGATACCAAAGAAGCGTTGGACAGCGTACAAATTGATGTTAGCCATGCCCACTTTTGGGACGTGAGTGCCGTCGATACCTTGGACAAACTGGTCATGCGTTTGCAGCGCGAAGGTGTTGATGTCAAAGTGGTTGGACTCAACAGCGCCAGCCGTACCCTTATCGATCGCTTTTCGATTCATGATCGCCGAGATATTGGACTGTTAGATTAAACAAAACGGTATTGCTGTTATCAAGCTGAGCGCAATAGTGTCTTTATTGTTCAGCAATTATATTGGTATATAAAATCAGGCTCGCGGCTTAAAGGCACTCCTTTAAACCGTGAGCCTGATTTTATTATTGAGATATGTGGTGCCCTTATGAGTAATTTGAAGCCAGATAGTGTGATTGCTTGCTTGGACTGTCCCAATCATGTGCAAGCGGTATTGGATGCCAGTATGTGGGCCTCTATTCGTCTGCAGGCACCCATTGGTCTGCTGCATTCTGTACCAAGCTTGCAACAAAAAGCTGCTGTTGATTATTCTGGTTGTCTCAATATTGACGATGAAAATGTCTTGCTAGACCAATTCACCGCACAAGAGCATTTGAGCAATAGCGAGCTAAAAGCCCAAGGTAAATTGCTGCTGCATCAAGCCAGCACTTATTGTGAGCAGCAACATCATAAGCTAAAAACCTATACTCTGCATCGCCATGAAAGCTTGAGTGACAGTATTGATTACGTCGATGACAAAGCACAATTAATGGTCATCGGTCATCATGTGACTTGCAAATCAACCTTGAGTCAGCTGATACGTTTGAGCCACTGCCCCATTTTGGTGACGCATGCACCATTTTTGCCCCCAACGACGGCGTTATTTGCTTTTGATAACAGTCCAACTTCGCATAAGCTGCTCAATTGGCTGTGTAAAACGCCGCTTATTCGTGCGTTGACCGTACATATTGTCATGGTTGCTAAAGAAAACTCAGAAAACTGCGATGCACTGCGGGAAGCCTATGCGCGCCTTAAACAAGCGGGTATCAAGTGTAAAAAAGCCTTGCTCGACTGCCGTGATGTGACCGCTGCCTTAAATTACTATCAAAGCAAAAATGATATTGGGCTGCTGATGACCGGCGCCTTTGGGCAACCGCGTCTGCTTGAGCTGCTAAAAGGTAGTGAAACCAAAAAACTACTTGGCAGTACCAAAACCCCGTATTTACTCTTCCCCAAAGCTTAAAACCTTCTTTTTATGTATAAACTTTTGATTTTAAACGCTATTATTCATAATGGCGTTTTTAATAATCGACGTTTTTACAATGCTTACGCGCTTACTTTTCTCCTATCTCTTCCCATTTTTCTTATCAAACCTCTTATCAAATCGTCACATGAAATAAAGCGATAGCCTCCCCAAGGGCTTAAAAAGTTGGTTATAATAAAGTGTTTATTCTCCCAACGTTAAAGGTTGATAACTCCAACTTATATCCCTAAAAGCATAGTTATTGTTGCGATATAGGCAAGAGTTTTTGTCATTATCATGGTTATTTTTAAGCAAATGCGCGCAACCCTACCAACCCCCTTGAGTAGGTTTGGCACAATTCTTGAACTATTTACCATGAGCCTGACAATAATACGAGCCAGCAAACGGTCTCTATTAACCTGCGACATCATCTATATAAGGATTTTTTTATGAAGCTAATCACTGCGATCTTAAAACCATTTAAGCTCGATGATGTGCGCGAAGCGCTTTCTGACATCGGTGTAAAGGGTGTCACCGTCACCGAGGTCAAGGGTTTTGGTCGTCAAAAAGGTCATACCGAGCTCTATCGCGGCGCTGAATACGTGGTGGACTTTTTACCTAAAGTAAAAGTCGAAGTGGCAGTGATGGATGAGATGGTCGAGCCTGCTATCGAAGCCATTACGCGCATTGCCAGTACCGGCAAAATCGGTGACGGCAAGATCTTTGTGACCAATCTTGAACAAGTCATTCGTATTCGTACGGGTGAGACAGGTCCTGACGCTATTTAGTAGTTAAGAATAATTAAGCGCTAGACCACTTATAAACACAGATTTATAGGTTATCTCGATCACTGTATTGCATCTATTCAAGGGGGAATTAATATGCAAAACCAAATCTTTGAGCTCCAGTACGCGCTAGATACATTTTATTTTTTAATCTGTGGCGCGCTAGTCATGTGGATGGCCGCCGGCTTCACCATGTTAGAAGCTGGACTGGTACGCTCAAAAAACACCGTCGAAATCCTCACCAAAAATATCGCCCTCTTTGCCACCGCCTGTACCATGTATATGATATGCGGTTATGCCATTATGTATGATGGCAATCTGTTTTTGAGTGGTATTGCTGGCACTGAAACTTTAGTAGCAGATGCATTAGCGACCTCAGCTGAAAATGGCTTTGCTGGCGATGCCGTATATTCGGCCGCCTCTGATTTCTTCTTCCAAGTGGTTTTCGTCGCCACCTGTATGTCAATCGTTTCAGGTGCCGTAGCTGAACGCATGAAGTTATGGTCTTTTTTGCTGTTTGCCGTTGTTATGACCGGAGTTATTTATCCATTAGAAGGCAGCTGGACGTGGGGCGGTAAAGCCGTGTTTGGTTTATTTAGCCTTGGCGATTTGGGATTTTCTGATTTTGCGGGCTCAGGTATCGTCCATATGGCAGGAGCCGCTGCCGCGCTATCGGGCGTATTACTGTTAGGGGCGCGTAGAGGTAAATACGGTCCCAATGGTGAGATACGTGCTATCCCTGGGGCCAATTTACCCTTGGCCGCACTTGGTACACTTATTTTATGGATGGGCTGGTTTGGCTTTAACGGCGGCTCAGTGCTCAAGCTTGGCGATATCGCCAGCGCCAATGCGGTTGCGGTGGTGTTTTTGAATACCAATGCCGCTGCTGCCGGTGGAGCCATCGGCGCCCTTATCATCGCGCGCATCATCTTTGGTAAGGCAGATTTGACCATGCTCTTAAATGGTGCATTAGCAGGTCTTGTCGCTATCACTGCTGAACCCTCTACGCCATCGGCGCTTCAGGCAACGCTATTTGGAATGGTGGCAGGCGTCATCGTTGTACTATCCATCTTAATATTAGATAAAATAAAAATTGATGATCCAGTTGGCGCTATCTCGGTGCATGGCGTGGCAGGCTTATTCGGTCTACTAATTGTCCCTCTGACCAATCCAGCCGCTACATTGCTCGGTCAAATTGCTGGTGCTGCGACCATCTTTACTTGGGTGTTTATCAGTAGTCTGATGGTATGGAGCATCATTAAATTTGTCATAGGTCTGCGTATCTCTGAAGAAGAAGAATATCAAGGAGCAGACATTGCTGAATGTGGTATGGAAGCCTATCCAGAGTTTATAAGGTAAGCCTACTATCTACGATGGTTTTATTGAGGACTATTTTATCCACAATAAGACCATCATTAATAAAATTGGCATTGATAAAATCGGTATTAATAAATTTTACATTAAAAAAACATCATTGATAAAAGCGCCATCATTAAAAATCCCGCATAACCTTTCGGTCATGCGGGATTGTTTATGCTTTAACACTTTATCTTTCTATCAAGTCTAGTTCACGTTAACAACCAAACTTTATAAGGCAGAATTATAGCAGTTTATTTCTTTTTCCACGTTTGGCTACGTGAGAATGGACCGATATAACCTTTTAGTTTTAAAGTGCTGCCACTTAGATTAGCAGTCATGCGATAGTCTTTATTTTTTTCAGGGTCAGTAATCGTACCGCCACTGTATTTACCACCACCGTCAGCTTTCAGACCAGAGATAATCGTCATGCCAACATGCTTCTTACCTTTTTCTGAAGTCGTGCTGATAAGCTTACCCGTTAGGACGCCGTTAGACTCAGTGATTTTAACCACGCCTTTTGGCTGGCCTTCATCAAAAGTCTGCCAAGTAGTGTTGTGTAATGGGTCAGCGGCGAATGCCATGCTTGCTAAACTGATACCAGCAACTGCTAAAGTGGTTTTTGCGAATAATTTCATAAATTGACTCCCTTCATTCAATGATTACTAGAAACGTTGTGTTTCTGATGTCCTACGCTTATCCTTTTATCAACAATCTTTTATTGCAAGCTTGCAGCTCTATCCTAAGTTTCAGTTAAAAGCTGATATTAATATCTTATTAATGCTTAGCTTTACAAAAAAGATTTGATCGACATAAGCGATGTCTTGACCCATTATAAGCAATTTTTAGATTTTGCCTAGTAATTTTTTTATAGTTTATTATTACTATAAAATCAAAAGCATATCAAACAGTTACAGGAACGGATTGTCTATAATTTTATCCGATTGGTCATCTTTTTCTTTTGACTTATCATCGTAATTACTATATTGACTGCGGTTTTCAAATGCTAGCATAATTTTGCTAGTGAGCTCGTGTAGCTGCTGTGCTTGCTCATATCCCGCCTCGTTAAAGACCAGATTAATGTCGCCATAAATAATGATTTTATCTTCTTGATTTTCAATAACCAAATCACCAATCTGCATACTCTGGTGATTATTTGCAAACGGATCAATCATCTCGTCCTCCTTTACCTTAACAGCGCATTACCCAATCTTTCAATGCTGTGGGGATTTAGTTACATTTAAACCACTTATGCCTGTAATTGTGCCACGAGCCAGTCAATGATTGCTAGGACAAATAGCATCCAAACCGGTTCTTCTTGGGGAGTTTCGGGTAAATCTGAGTTATCACCTGCCTTTAATGGCAAATCAAACGCTTGCGCTTTGGTTTGGGCATCCAATACCGGTAACACATCGATGCCAATCTTGGCGGTTAATTCATCGAGACTAATCACTTCTATACGCTCTGATTCATCATTGGGCGCATAATAGACGCCTGCTTGGTTGCTTGCAGGTATGTAAACCGCTTTAAAGAAATGACTGGGTACCAGCACACGATCCGCCAGTTGTTTGGTTTTTTTACTGGTAAAAGCCACTCCCGTAATGGTGTAAACCTCGCCATATTGCTGGGTTAGATAGCGCGTGGCAGACTCAATATTACGCCAAATATAGCGATTATTACGCGGTGATTGCGGCGCGATGTTAGCAAGGCTAAAACTATCATACTGCTGGCTGCGATTGGCCATATTGCCATTGGGCGCTAAATGCCCGCGATCATAACCGGAGCCTGAATAATCAGACAGTTTGGCGCGCATGGATTTTGGCAAGCGGCTTTCTTCATGAAAGCTGTCTTCACGGTCAATCTCTTTGGCTTGCTGCAAGCGCTTGCGGTCAAGATATTCTGCTGACCACAGCGGGGTGCGTGATACGCCCGAGTACATAACGGCAAAACCGTCCATACATAGCGCTTGGGTGTTATTACTGAGCTTAGCATTGGTAAATTCAGGATAGACGCCACCATAAAACGACTGGCTACACTGGCTCAGGTCATCCGCTTGTGCAGACGACATCCCTATTAAGACAGTGAATACTGCCATTATGATGTTATTTTTAACCTGTGCTTTATCTTTAAAAAAACTTATCATGCCACTTTCAACCATCTATGCCTGCCATTACGTATGCGCTATCCTAGCAGGCACTTACCAATAAAGAAAGATGCCGCGCAAGTGGTGACATTTTAAATGCTATCCGCTATACTGAGGCAGCCAAAAATATTGGTCTTGCAAAAAACGGTGAAGTGGGTGAGTGGCTGAAACCGCACGCCTGGAAAGTGTGTATACGTTCATAGCGTATCGAGGGTTCGAATCCCTCCTTCACCGCCAATCTTATTAAATGCTAGCTTTCCCACCTTGTCCTAAACACTCCCACATACTCTCGAAACCCTTTATAAATAACGCTTCTAGCGTTTTTTTTATGTCTAGTGTTTTCCTAACCTGTCCGAACATAACCCACCTATCCCATGGCTTGTGTTGGTCTATCTGTTGGTCTATGATTTCATTAGACCTCAAAAAGACCAACATTTAAGCTTTATGATTCAGCTTTAGACCAACGTTTTTGTTGTATCTCTTGATTCATATAGCTTGTAGCCATAGGGAATAGACCAACATGTTAAGCGATAGTAAGATACGCAAGCTCAAACCCAGTGAAAAATGCACCCCTTCACGTCCTGACAAATATAGTGATCAGCAAGGGCTACAGCTTTTGGTACGTAATACAGGCACAAAGACATGGATAAGCGCCTATCGCTTTGATGGTAAGCAGACACGGCTCACACTTGGTACTTACCCCATCATGTCGCTTGCTGAAGCCAGACAAGCCAATACTGAGATTAAAGCACTTCTCGCTGATGGTATCGACCCAAAAAATAAAAAGCGTCAAGACAAGCTTGCTAACATCCACGCGCAGAAATTTAATGACTACGCCTTAGACTGGCTCGCTGAGCGTCAGCGTAACGTTAAGCCGCGTACCTATCAGCAAGACTATAACCGGATGCACAAAGACGTGTTGCCCCACTTTGAAGGTATTGCACTAAAAGATGTAAGCTTTGAGGATTGTCGATCGATGGCAGATGAGATCGAAACGCGTGTGAACACAAAAGGTGAGCCGCCACGTGAGGTGACTAGACGCACTATTGATCTGGTTGCTAATGTTTTAAGACGTGCCAAACGCGAACGCATCATCGACCAAAACCCAATCGATGATCTAAAAGCACTCTATCCTAAAGCCAAAAGTCAGCACATGAAGCATGTAGATATCAATGAGCTGCCTGCCCTACTCCAAGCTATCGAAGGCTATCATGGTCACGACCAAACCCGATTAGGTATGAAATTCTTAGCCTATTCATTCTGTCGTACCATCGAGCTGCGTATGATGAAGTGGAGTCATATCGATTTTGCCAATCGCTTATGGCGTGTTGATATTGATAACCTTAAAATTGCGCGTAAGCATGTCGTACCACTGTCAGATCAAATGCTCAAAGTGCTAGAGGAAATGAAAGCGATCACGGGGCAATATGAGTATGTGTTTTATCATACAGGCATGCATCAGCCATATAGTGAAGAGTTCATCAATAATGCGCTTGATATCTTAGGTTATGCTGGCAAACAAACAGGTCACGGCTTTCGTCACATAGCCTCTACCAATCTAAACGAGCTTGGCTATATGGGCGACGCGATTGAAAAGCAGATGGCGCATGATAAAAAAAGCAGCATTCGCGCGGTTTATAACCACGCGCAGCATTTAGAGGAGCGTCGTAAAATCATGCAGGTCTGGGCAGATTTTTTAGATCTGCTCAGGGATAAAGGCGAGGTCGTGGACTTTCAGACAGCAAGGCAGCAAATTGAGCAGTCACTGGCAAGTAAGCAACCAAACACATTACAAAACGCTGATAAACAAGATCTGATCAAAGCGCTATTAGAACAAGGTATCACAGCTGATGAGCTGCAAGGGTATATCGATAATGGTTAATATAAGTCTTTGCCATCAACATCAACATAATCGAGCTCATAGAATCGATTAATCAATATATCAAGCATGGCTGTCTCTGACAGTCCTTGCACCTGTGCCATCTTCTTTAATCTAGCTTTGGTATTTTTTGTAAGTGGTAGGTGATACGGCTTTTTTGTCTTACCTGCGTCACGAAATTTTTGTTGACTCCAAGCCCGTTTCATTTTATCGATTATAATTTCTTTATTTGCACTGATTTTATATGAGTAGTTTCTATTTCCGACTTCAATACGACTAGGATAATCAATGAGATCTAAAGAAGACAATACTATGGCTTTTAACTCGACCTTTGAGTTTTCTAAATTACTTACATTTACGATCAGTTCCTTTTCAACTAAATAATTAGCAGCCCACTCTAGCTGTCTTTCTTCATTATCATTTAGCCATTTATTATAATTACTATTCAAAAAAACTTCTTCAAACCTTGATAGTATATTGGTTAAAAATATTATTTTATTTTCTGCCGTATTTTCATTTTCCTTCCTATCGAAAAAATTATAGATTAGTTTAAGTATATGGTCAGTTTGTATTTTTCCTACATTATAATTATATTCATCAGAAAGAACCTGCAAGATAAATATCTGAGCCCTCAAACTCTCTTCAATTAACTGGAAATATTTATCTGGTACTAAACTATTTGACATCTTTAAACGAGCATCATATAGGACTTGTTTAAAACCATCAATTTTTACTAGCTTATTTATAAGCTCTTCATGCAAGTTAGTTGACCCCATACTCATAAAAGAAACATCCTTTGTTTTATCAGCAAGATAGGCTTGCAGCCAAGATACCTGTCTCTCTGATAACGACCTTATATTTTCATCAAAATATTTTTTGTTATCACTGATAATATTTGGTGTAGGAGTGTCGCGATAAATTGGCATTATACTATTCCTCATTATAATATCACGCGTGATATTTTCATTAAATATAAGTGTTATTACTATATGATTTAAATACTATTTAGACAACATTTAAATATTATTTTCATAATAATTTTGCACATCAGCCTATATGATTACTGGATGTAATAGCTTAATACCCTATTATATTAATAGCAATCTCTTATCTTTGAATATTTTTGCTAACTTCACCCTAATAAAATACTCGACCCAGACAGCAATCTACTATCAACTCCTATCAGCTAACTCAATCTTCACCCTCTTCTCCAAGGTGCAGTAATTTACGGGTTTTTATTTTTCGTACACCCAAGGCTGCCTATATAAAACTGGTATTTTGACACCAGCAAAAGGACGGTAATATAATATAAGTTATATTAAGCACTACTTAACCAAGGCGGATGCTATCCGCACTGAAGAGTAAAAAAATATACAACCCTATGAATATATGTAGCACCCATTCAACTTTATATTCATAGGAAAACAAGCCATGATCTATTCAACGGTGAATCACTCGCAATTAATCTCTAAAGTCGACATTCTTGTTAGAGACGTACTGTTTGGTACCATTAATTTTCAACAGATCAAAAGCCAATTGAACGAGTTTTATTACTCGTTCATAATCAGCCTTGATTTTGAATTCAGATACTCAAAACCAATCCAAGCATTTATAGAGTGCACCAATAAAATTATTGGTAACGATTATCCTTACAACGTATTTTGGGATGATGAAAAGACAGTACAGTTTATTCGGTTACTGTCAGGTTATGAGAAGGCGATAAAAAAAGACTACAGCGCGTGGCGTTATCAGAGTAATAAAAACTGCAGAAACTTAGAACCTAATATCAGAACCCTCATCTCAAATCATTCAAGATTGTTGTTTGTGAGAGTGGATTTAAAATACATACAAGAGATCAGTAATCACATTACCATTCGTGATTTTAACTTTCATATGAAAAAATTAAGAGACGCCATTCATAATGGCGATACTTGTTTTACGCATTTATTGCGTTACGCTTTGTCATTAGAACAGGGTGAAGACAATGGTGGCTTTCACTGTCATCTGCTGCTGATCTTTGATGGCGAAAAACATTACAAGGACAACTATTTGGCTGATCAAGTTGGACAAAAGTGGCAAGCGATTACTGAAGGCGTTGGCTATTGCTTTATTTTAAATACTAAAGAGTATAAAGAAGGTCTTGCACGCCGCGGCATACTTGGTATCGGGATGATCCATCGTAATAACCTGCAAGAAGTTGAGAATGCGGTTAATGCCGCTTTGTATTTAACCCGTCCTGATAAGCGTGATGGCAGCTATCAACGTCTTAAAGTATCTTTACCGAATATGAATACCTTTGGGCAAAGCAGGCCCAAAGGCCAGGTTAATGGTCAATACAGCTAAAACGTACCTCATATCAAAATAATCACAGATATATAGTATCCCCATGAGATGAGCATCGATGTCATCTTTGCCTCATCAATCTAACCCTAAACGTATCATCAAGGTCTGCTTTATAGCAGGCCTTTTTTATGCGCCATTATCAAGGAGATCCTATGAAACCTATCTGTCCCAATTGTCACTCTTCTCACGTCATCGAAAATATAGATACCAGTATACAAAGCATTTCAGAGCATGTGCTGTCACCAAAGCTGTTAGTCAGTCTTAGCGTGAGCGTCTGCAAGTACTACAAGATCAACCCTATGATTGGCATGGTCGCAGGCAGCGCCATTGCCACCGTCATTAATCTGGCACAACAAAGGCTAATGCAGCCACCACTCATTAGAGCGGCTGTCATGCCGCGTTATTTATGCAGTACCTGTCAGCATAGCTTTAGTCTCTGACGCAATCATTTATTTAATCACTCAATGATTCATGCCTTAAAGCATTGAATCAGTCAAACCACTTATTTTATTAAACAACAAAAGGGAATATTCTTATGGCACATTTACTCGAATCTATGGCATACGTTGGCGAAACCCCTTGGCATGGTCTTGGAAACGAGCTTTCACCCAAGCAGCCTATAGAAGTCTGGGCACGTGAGGCGGGTATGAATTGGCGCATTGAATCCTCAGACGTCAGCTACATGGCAACCAATGATAAAGCTCAAAACCTCATCATGCCTTTTGATACCAATAAGGTGCTTTATCGCAGTGATAACTTAGAGCCATTATCAGTGGTCAGTCAGCGCTATCAAGAAGTACAGCCGAATGAGATCTTAGAGTTCTATCGTGATCTGACTGAACAAGCAGATTTTGAGCTTGAAACCGCAGGCGTCTTAAAAGGCGGTCGTAAGTTCTGGGCTCTTGCTCGTACCGGTCAATCGGCAACGCTACGCGGCGGTGATGTCAGTCATGGCTATCTGCTCCTTGCAACCGCTTGTGATGGCACGCTTGCCACCACAGCACAATTCACCAATATTCGCGTGGTATGTAATAACACCTTAGCCATCAGTCTTGCTGATGGCAGCGGCGGCGTAGTCAAGGTTCCGCACAGCACCACCTTTGATGCCGACAAAGTCAAACAGCAATTAGGCGTATCCGTTAGCCAGTGGGATGACTTTAACTATGAGATGAAGCAGTTAACCAATAGACGAGTGACGCAAGCAGAAGCCGCTAATTACTTAAACCGGGTGTTTAACGATGTCAAAGACGATGGCCTCATTTTATTTAATACGACTAAGAAGGAGAAAGAAGCAGTTCCGAATGCTCGCGCTATGAATCAAGTGATGAATATGTTTAATGGTCAAGGTCGCGGCGCGGACTTAGCGTCGGCTAAAGACACCGCCTATGGCTTACTGTCAGCGATGACGGAGTTTGTAGATCATGAACGCCGTGCTATGTCGCAGGATCATCGTCTAGACTCAGCTTGGTTTGGTGCAGGGGCGAAGCTCAAAGATAAAAGCTTAGATGAAGCGCTGCGCTTAATTGCTTAATCTCTTAATTACTGTAGTTACTCAATGAATCAACCACGCCTTTGAGCGTGGTTTTTTTATGCCGTTTATTTAACCAATAATAAATTTAATGAAGGAATTCATCATGAACATGATCGCATTAAACAATACAACAATCACTCATCCAAGACTTAAGCGTGCCACCGTTAAGAGTAAATCTTCATTAAATGCTCGGCAAAATAGCGAAGCGTTGCCAAAGTCTAAAGTGGAAAACAAACCCATTAAGCCGTCTGCTAGTCAGGTAATCTCTGCTAAACGTTTGGTCAATACCAAAAACCTAAGTCGTGAAGACTGGCTACAATTTCGCAAGCAAGGCATTGGCAGCTCTGATGCTGCTGCCGCCTGTGGTATCCATCCGTACTTATCCATGCTTGAGCTATGGATGATTAAGACAGGACGCATGAGCTCAGATATTGATGAAAGCATTGAAGGGTATTCGCCACTGTATTGGGGCAATACCTTGGAGCCCATGGTGGCTAAATACTACCAAGAACATACAGGCAATAAGGTAAGGCGCGTCAACGCGATCTTGCAGCATCCTGATCCGGACAATCACTTTATGTTGGCTAATCTAGACTACGCAATCACTGGTAGTAATGAGGTACAGATCTTAGAGTGCAAGACCGCTGGGGAGCATGGTGCCAAGCTTTGGAAGCATGGTGTGCCCCTGTATGTGACTTGCCAAGTACAGCATCAGCTAGCCGTCACGGGTAAAACGGCTGCGCATATCTGCGTGCTGCTTTGTGGTCATGAAGCAAAGATCTATAAGGTTGAGCGTGATGAGCGCTTGATTGAGTCCATCATGGAGCATGAGCGTCTGTTCTGGCAATACGTGGAAACCGACACGCCACCAACCCCTGATCATTCTGAATCCGCAGCTCGAGCATTAAAGCAGCTTTATCCAGCGCCTCAGCCGTCAAGCAAGGTCGACCTGCGAGATGACGACGGAGCCAACAAACTATTTGAGCAGTTACTGAGTTATCGTGATTACATGCAAGAGTTAGAGCAGCGTCATAATCAAGTTAAGCATCAGCTGCAAACACTGATTGCCGATAATGAAGTGGCTATGTTTGAAAAAGGGGCTATTTCATGGAAACGCTCGAAAGACAGTGTCGGTCTTGATAGCAAAGCCGTTATCAAAGCGCATCCTGAGCTGTTAGCTAAATTTAGCAAAACCAAGCACGGTAGTCGCCGCTTTGTCATCTTAAACGATTAAGCTATCAATCACTTGACCATCAGCAAATTCATCAACTACTCAAAGCCAATCAATTAAAGTAAGCACATAACAGCCCACCCTAATCGGTGGGCTTTTCTATGGGCAAACACAATTTATTAAACCTATAAGGAATATCACCATGATTAAAGGTCTCACCATAACCCCGCCCGTACTTGGCCGTATCAGCATTGGACGTGTCATTCAAAAGGACGGCAAACGCTTACCTGCTAAGGACGATCAATTCACCATCACCAGCCAAGTGCAGAATAAAGACGGTTGGATCAATCATCCACTCGATGAAAAGCTACGCGCAAATAATGACGGCAAGCTCAGACAAATACCGGTACGTATGCTGTTTAACGACCCTGAGCTTAATTTGCGAGCAGAATATACCTTGTTCGATAGACAAACAGGCAGACCGCTATGCGTCGGTGACGGTGAGCAGTGTCAGCGCCGCACAAGCAATGGTGTGGAAACATTGCCTTGCCCATCACCTGATCGTTGCCCATTAGCGCAAGGCGGTGCTTGTAAGCCATATGGTCGCTTGTACGTTAATCTAAGTGAAGACGACGAGTTAGGCACGTTTATCTTTCGCACCACAGGTTTTAATAGTATTCGCACGCTAGCAGCGAGGCTGAGCTACTTTGCTGCGGTGTCAGGCAATAAGCTGTCGTGTTTGCCCCTGCAATTAACGCTAAGAGGTAAAAGCACCACGCAAAGCTATCGTACGCCGATTTACTTTGTTGATTTAACGCTGCGTGATGGGGTGACACTAAAGCAGGCAGTGCAAGATGCGCAGACAATTGATGCGGAGCTTAGCGAACACGGCTTTGATCAAGCGGCGTTAGAGGCAGCAGCAAAGCTTGGCTATGTGAATTCGTGCTTTGAGGTTGATAGCGATAATCTACTTGATGTGGTCGAAGAGTTTTATCCAATTGAGACAGATGACATCAGTAGTGATCAGCAGGGTAGCTATCAGAATGGGTTAGCCGCTCATAACGTGACTAGCATTGAGCAAGGGCTACGGCAAAGCGTGACAGCGGTGAGTTAAACCTATCAAGACAGATAGGTGACGTAAAAAGGAGCTGAATAATCAGCTCCTTTTTTTATTGCTTCAAACAAGACTAGAGGACGGACCGTATAGGGTGCCGTAAAAAAATATGGGACTCCCTAACTGTATGAGAGGAAACGCTCTCATTAACTTATAAGGAGCAAATCATGGAAAATTTAAACGCGAACACACAAAAAAACGTATCAAACACTAGTATGATGCAAATACCGCGCATGCTTCCGCTAAAACAAGTAATACATTATACGGGGCTTAGTAGTACAACGATTTACGACATGCTCGATAAAAGATCAAATCGTTATGATCCCACCTTCCCTATTCAGGTAAAACTATCGAAGGGACGTGTAGCATGGGTTGAAAGTGAAGTTGCTCAATGGATTGAAAGTAAGATAGCAGCTCGAATTCATTAACCCTATAAAAATAAGCCGCACTACGCGGCTTATTTTTTTAAGCTCGACATAAATTTTGGTTAACTTGCAGTCTCTACCCCTACTGTATCTGGGAGTTGAAGCAGTAACCATTCTCGAAACTTACTGACACTAGGTGAAATATTATTTCTTCCCAAAGGCTCTAACATATAAAAGTTTTCTGAAGTGCGAAGCACCTTTTCTACTGGACGAATTAACACGCCACTCTTTATATAATCATCTACGAGCGATCCCCAAGCCAGAGCAATTCCTTGACCATTAATGGCTGCTTGAAGAAGCATCGTATAATTATTAATATTTACTTTATTTTTTGGTATAACTATAGGGTACTGCACAGCGTTAAACCATTCTGACCAAGTCATCCAATCCTTTCTTGATTCATCAAGATACAATAATGTCTTGGAAAAGATTTTCTCTGGTGATTTATCATCATTAAACTGTTCCAAATAATTTGAGCTGCAGACAGGAAAAACCTCTTCTGGAAATAATACAGTCGCTTTCATTCCCGAAGGCGGCGTATGACAATAAAATAGTGCAATGTCACAATCCATACTGTGTAAGTCAACGATATTATCAGTAGCTAGTATTCTTAAGTCTATACCTTCATTTTGCTGAAATGATGCAACTTTGGGTAATAGCCATAGTGCAGCCATAGCCTGTGTTGTTGCAATCGTCACTTGGTGATCACCTCGCCATTTTTTTATATCTCCTGTTGCTTGTGCAATATCAATAAGAGCGCTATAAACACTTTGGTAATACTGCAAGCCAGTAGGTGTCAAAGAGATTTTTCGATTTGCGCGAAAAAACAGCTCTTTACCTAAATACTCTTCTAACTGGCGTATTTGACGGCTCACAGCGCCTTGTGTGACGTTTAATTCTTCTGCGGCCTGTGTGAAGCTTTGATAGCGAGCTGCTACCTCAAAAACAATAAGGCTGTTCATCGGAGGCAATGGCTTGATTTTCATCGACATTCCTAATTTGTCATCTTCAAAATAGCTGATACTATTTTGTCTAACCTTATCCATTAGGTTATTTAGAAAGGTTACGCACAATTATAGTTTTATATAATCTAGCTTACCATTTCTAAGACCAAAGAGGTAAATTAGAAAACTCTCGCATATAGAGTATTAAAGTCACAAATGAATTAAGATATCTGTTGTTCTACTTACCAATTATTTTCATTATTAAAAAACCCTTTGGCATTTCTACTCAAAGGGTTTGAAAGTTCTTTTTATGTTTTAGACTATCCCATGTACCTCTTTCCAGTTGCCAGGATGTACGACATAGCCAAACAAAGCATGACCACCATAAATAAGTTTTGTATCTTCAGGGATCCATAACATCTGCCCAGGACGAACCTCGTATTTTTGACCATTAGCGGTTAATTCAAAACACCCCTCTATAACAAAAATCACTTCATCATAAAGTACTTGCCATGAAACTTCAGCGCCTTCCCAACGAGCAAAGCCTATGCCTATATTTGGTGATACATCAGGTGTCAAAGCTCTAGCTACGTAAGCCATACCTGGAGAGTCACCACGTACACTAAAATCAAGGTTATTGCTATCTATTAGTCTAACTTCGCTCATAATTTAATCCTGCTAATTCCTACAGTTCGCTGCGACTTTGCCACTTCGCAAGGTTAATACGGAACTTAACGCCTAATCCTAAAAATGGTTCTGGCGGATTCAAGCTTGGCATACCAGTAACATACTGAATATCGTTTAAATTTTGAGAATCCGCACCTACTACAAGATCAGCAAGCAACGTACCGGAAATGGTCCCCCATGCAGCGCCAACGCCGTTATCACAAGCACTTGCATAGACTCCATTTTCTAGCTCGCCGAAAAAATTAGTGAAGTTACGTGAAATGGCATAAACGCCTCCCCATGTATGAGTCAAAGGAACTTCTGCTAGCTCAGGATAACGTGCTAGGAATGCTTTTCGATGGTCAGTCTGAACCCATTGACGCGTTTCATCACCAATACTGTTGCCATATTTCGGAACATGCTTATAGGTATTACGAATGAGAATTCGGCGGTCAGCAGTCATACGTAATGTCGTTCCTGCATGATCCGCTGGCGTTAACCCCCAGTTTAATTCCCCTTTATATATCTTCATTTCTGCATCAGTTAACGGACGAGTCCAACTGGCAAATGTCATCACAGGTAATAGACGATTTTTGAGGTAGCCAAATTCTTTTGTGAAAATGCTAGTTGCCAATAATAATTTAGGAGTTGTAATCGTTCCATGATCCCCGTGAAGTATCCATTGACCATCTGATTTTTGTAGATTTTGAATGGGCGACTCTTCTAGCAAATCAATATTTTCAGGTAGACTCTTACCCATACCTTGAACTAAAGCAGCAGGTTGCATAAGGTATGAGCCAGGGGTGAAAATGGCGCGGCTATAATAACCGGTTCCAAGAACCTTAGTGAGCTCTGCTTTTTCTACCCAGCGATAAGGCTCACCTAAATTTTTCATTAGATGTTCAAAATGATTTAGGTGTGCTTCTCCACGTGCGCCGACTGCACCTTGATATTTACCTGCAGCTGACCATTGGCAATCAATGTTATATTTCTCTACCAAGCTTTGTAATTGGGCTATCGCTGTTCTATTTAAGCTTAATAGTTTTTGTTTGAGTTCAGGATCAGGATGTTCTAACGAAAACTTATGCGGGGAATCTATAACAAAACCAGAGTTACGCCCTGATGCACCTTCTGCGACACGTTGAGCATCTACTAAAATAATACGTGCATTCGGTTTTAGCTCAGCCAATCTTCTTGCAGCTGCTAGTCCCGCAAATCCAGCACCAATAATGGCATAGTCTGCTTTTTGTTGACCAACTAACTTTTTCGCTGGGGCTACGGGGGGCAAAACTGAATACCAACCACAGCTTTTGTCATCGTTAGGTAAATTAACCATCTCTTATATCCTCAAGCCGCAGTTTTATTTAGGTTTAACTTTTCAAGCCATTGATTACGCTGACCTTGTAATTTAGCTCCCAGTAATGCAAACCCCTTTAAAATACCTGCCTCATCATAAAATTCAGCCGATAATTCTTGTCCATGCTGCTCGATATACCACTCGCCTGTGCCAACACTCGGCAATATGCTGAGCGGCAAAATAGGTGTTTTGACGATAACGGGCGTGACTTTCAATGTAGCCGGCGTTGGTTTGCCTAATAGACTATTTACCAAAGAAGGAAGCGCCTGGTTAATAGGATTAATATAAGGTGCCCACTGACCATCCACTTCAGCACAATCACCCAATGCATAAATTGCAGGGTCACTGGTTCGATGATTTAGATCGGTATGAATGCCTCGGCCTGTAATTAACCCTGCCGACTGAGCTAGCGCAATACTTGGTCGCAAACCTACTGCACTAAGCACTATATCAGTCTCTATACATTGCCCATCTTGTAGAGTTAATTGATAACGGTCATTGAATGTTTGTACCGAACTGATACTATTTTGCAGCTTCCATTCAACACCAATTCCACTCAAAGCTTGTTGCAGAGCTCTACCTAACGGCTGTGGAATTAGTCTCTCCATAGCCCATTCGCCTAACCCCACGACCGTTACATTCACACCATGTGCTGCTAAGTCATTAGCAAACTCACAACCAATAAGACCATCACCTAAAATCGTGACATGTTTTTTATCAGTTAACTGTGTGCGGAAGTTTTTATAGCCTGCTAAATCATTAACACTTAAGAGAGCAGATTGTTCACCTTCAACAGGAATGACAATTGGTGTAGCGCCCGTCGCTAACACCAAGCGACCGTAAGTGTATTCACCAATGGTGGTATAGAGCCTTTTGTGTAAACGATCAATGCGCTCAATACGAGTATGTGCATACACACGGATATTCAAACGTCGCTCCCAACTGAGCGCTGATTCTCTAACTAGGTCATCACAGCTTTTACCTAAAGCAAGGGCATTAGATAAAGCAGGCTTACTATAGACAGCACCATCATCGGCAGTAAATAAAGTAATAGACAAGTCTGGTGACTGGCTACGTAACGCTGAAGCTAGTTGATAGCCAGCATGTCCGCTACCAATAATCACGACGGGTTCTATAACATTAGCCACTGCTGGCTCAAGGGCGTCAGCATCGATAGCGTCTGCTTCTTCATCAAGCTCATCAGTAATGTCTAACATCTCAAAGTCAGCTTTACCTACTTGGCAATCAGGACACAGCCAATCATCAGGAACATCTTCCCATTTTGTACCGGGCTCGATGCCATCAGCAGGCCAACCTTTAGCCTCATCATAGATCAAGCCACAGACGACACATAACCAAGTCTTCATGCTACTTACTCCCTTACCGTATCACTGCTTATAACTACTTATGATGATTCAGACGAATACCTATATTGCGCGTCTGTACATAACTGTAGATGGCTTCCTGCCCTTTTTCTCGACCAAAACCTGATAACCCAATGCCGCCAAATGGTGTCTCCACTCCACCTGCAAACCATTCATTAATAAATATTTGCCCAGCGATGAGCTTATTGGCTACCCGCATTGTTTGATTCAGACTTTCTCCAAACACGCCCGCAACTAAACCGAAGTCTGTACCATTGGCCATCTCGACTGCTTGATCTTCATCATCAAACGGCATTATGGCTAAGACTGGGCCAAAAACCTCTTGTTGAGTGATTCTCATATCTTGGTCAGCTTCAATAATAGTTGGTGCGACAAAATACCCTTTTAGCTCTGACGCCTCTCCACCTGTCAATATGGTGGCTCCTTCTTGACGAGCAGCTTCAATCATCGTTAATACTTGCTGTTGCTGACTTTCGGATACCAAAGGTGTAAGCTCTGAATTGTGTGCGCCGTCACCAATCTTTAAGCTCTTCGCCAACTCTACTACAGCTTTTTTAACCTCATCGTAACGACTGCGGTGCACCAATAAGCGTGACATTGCTGAACAAACCTGCCCAGAATTATAAAAAATACCGAGCTTGACACTGCTTAGCAAAGTATCCAAATCTACATCAGCTAACGCAATGGCTGCCGACTTGCCGCCTAACTCCATAACGGAAGGGGTAGCACGCTCTGCGGCATCCTTCAGAATACGTTGCCCTGTCGCGACAGAACCGGTAAATACAATTTGATCGACTTCTGCATGCTTGACTAAGTGACTACCAATCTCTGAGCCTGTACCACACAGCAAGTTTATTGCGCCTTGTGGAAAACCTGCTCTTTCAATCGCCTTGAACAGTAAGGTCATCGCAAGTGGCGAAACCTCAGGAGACTTCACCACGACTGCATTCCCTGCGGCTAAAGCGGGTGCTAATGAGCGTGCACAAATAGATACAGGGAAGTTCCAGGGAACAATTTGTACGGACACTCCCATAGGGATATATTGCGTAAAATTAATATAATCCTTGCCTAAAGGGACGGAAATCCCTTCGATTTTATCGGTGATTCCTGCGTAATACTCAAAATAACGCGCGGACTCAATGAGCTCATCACGAGCGGTATCCAAGTTTTTGCCATTCTCTAAACACAGTATCAAAGCCGCTTCTTCGGTAATTTGTCGAATCTCTTCTGCTGCTTTAAGCATCCATGTCACACGCTGTGCAGGACGTACATTAGTTAGGAGGCCTTGATTAACACAGCGTCTTGCCGCAGTCATGGCTAAATCCGCATCTTTTATACTTGCCTGGGCAACTGTGGCGTAGGCCTCGCCAGAGGCTGGGTTTATAACCTCCAATTGACGGGACGAATCCCGCCATTGTCCATCAATATAATTGAGGTAGTGTTGCATCTTATGCCACCTTCTCTAAAGCTGCTTTGGCTTGTGTAGCGAGCCATTTTTGGAAGAAGTGGGTTGGTAAATCCATCTCAGGTGAGAAAACGCCGCCTCCAAATCCAGGAGAATGGCGGCCTTTTTGTAAGCCTTCAACTGCCGTAATATCTTCACTAAAGACTACACGCCAGGACTCCAACGTCGCTGTACGGCAGGCCGCATAATCGTCTTTAGCGGATTCATCACTTACAAAATACAAACGTAGTCTTTCCGTCGTTTTTTCTGCGCTAATGGGATCAATCATCATCGCAAACACGTGATCAGCCTGAATACCTAATAGTACGTTTGGAAATAGAGATACGTATTCGGCATGGCGCAATTTGTCCTCAGGCCAACTTTCAAACTTTGGCAAGTGAGTTCCTTGAGTATCTGACAGATTGTATTTATAACTGCCTTGACCCGCAAAGCGCTCCTCAAACATAATGTTATAGTGATCTTCTAGCTTAGAATACGTATTTAATGCAGGATGCACCCAAGGCAGATGGTAAGCCTCACAGTAATTTTCAACGGTCAGCTTCCAGTTACTTTCCACTTCTATTTCTATACCTTCACTCATATTGACCCGACGCACTTGATCTAAACCATTCTCACCCCAAAATGGCTTCCAGCGTTCTTCTAATGGAGCGATATGTTCTTCAAAAGGCGCGGCATCTTCAGAGATATTGATGAATACCATATCCATCCAGATAGCGGAACGCAATGCTCGCAGTCCATGGTCTTCACATTTGAAGCGCTCATCTTTATGTTTGCCTATGCCACCTACGTGTGGTGTACCTTTAAGATTACCATCTAGATCATAACTCCAAGAATGATACGGGCAGCGGATAACGCCTTGCACCACGCCTTCTTCATGAACTAATTGCATACCACGGTGACTACAAACATTATGAAACACCTGTACCGCGCCTTCCTTGTTGCGCATCATCAGTAATGGAAGACCCATAAACTCAACAGGTTTTATATAGCCATTTTTAATAAGATCAGAGGCGAAGCCAATACAGACCCAAGTTTTACTTAGAATGTTATCGCGTTCAAACTTGAAGTAATCTTCACTGATATAAACCGTATTAGGCATACCGTGTGCTTCGGTAATAGGATTTAAGACGCTATCGACTTGCTGAATAGAGATGAGTTTTTGGTTGGCGTTTTTCATGTAAATTACTCCCTGTAGGTGAATGACGCATGACTTCCCTGCGTTGGCTGTAGCCATTCATTAGCACTGTGTGCTGCTTAGTAGAGATTCTGCTAGAGATCGCAGAGATTGACAAACGACTTTTTTGCTAGGTATATATGAGTTTTTATCATGGATTATTAAATTTATTTTTAATATCGCGCTTCTATGACTAAAGCTCACGTATCCATGAGAATAAATAGTTTGATAAGCCTTAGCAGTTAGCACTACTCTAAACCTCTCATACGTACAGCTAATTATGGATAGTAAGTTGTCGTAATATACTCAAGGAGGAGTCATGCTAGCTACAACAGGCATCTTTAAGGGATTAAACCCAACCATAACGGTGGTCTCAAAAGTATTAGTGATAGCTTTTGTATTATTTTGCGCTCTTCAGGCAGAACAAGCTGGCGTTGCCTTTGAAAGCATTTCAACGATGCTCTTACAAAATTTCAAATGGTTTTATATTTTCTTGATGACGGGCGTTGTGGGGTTTTTATTCTTTGTTATGTTCAGCCGTCTCGGACATATACGTTTAGGCAAAGATAATGAAGATCCAGAATTTAGCTTTGTTAGTTGGATCTCAATGCTTTTTTCTGGTGGTATGGGGGTGGGTTTGGTGTTTTGGTCTGCCGCTGAACCTATTAACCATTATATGAGCAATCCTTTTGCTGCTAATTTAAGTGACGAATCTGCCAGTATGGCTATGCAGCTCACTTTTTTTCATTGGGGATTGCATCCGTGGGCGATATTCTGTATCACTGCGTTAGCCTTGGCTTATTTTAGTTATCGGAAAGGATTGCCGTTCAGTTTGCGTTCTATACTTTATCCAGTGATTGGTGATCGTATTTATGGGCCTATTGGACACATTATTGATATTTGCACCATTGTCGTCACAGCTTTTGGCATTGCTCAATCTCTTGGAATGAGCGTGCTGCAAGTGAATACGGGTTTAAGTCAAGTATTTGGTATTGAGAACGGGTTATCCAATCAGCTTATCCTATTAGCAGTATTGTGTACGATTGCCACTTACTCTGCGGTGACAGGCGTTAATAAAGGAATGAAGTACTTATCCAATCTCAATATGTTATTGGCGCTCTCGTTGATTGTTATTCTTCTTTTTATCGGCCCAACTCGCTATATTCTGCATACTTTACTTGAAACCACAGGCAACTATACTCAAAATATCATAGGAATGAGTTTATGGAGTGATGCACAAAAAGATTCTGGGTGGCAAAACTGGTGGACGGCTTATTATTGGCCATGGTGGATGACCTGGGCGCCGTTTGTCGGTATGTTTGTCGCTCGCATTTCGAAAGGGCGTACTATCCGTGAACTGATTGGAGGAGTACTACTTGTACCTACCTTAATTACTGCTATCTGGATGTCGGTTATTGGCGGTTCCGCTTTGAAAGTTGAACAAGATGCTCGACACGCCTATGAAACTCAGGCAACAGCACTCGTAGAAACTGGCGCACCTGCTCAAGAAGCATTTATGGGTGGCCCCGTCGTTGAAGCGGTACAGCAAGACGCAACTTTCGCTCTATTCACAATGTTCAATAATATTGGTGGTGATTTAATAGGGCAGCTTCTAAGTATCTTAGCTTGTATCTTGCTAGCCACATTCTTAATAACTTCTGCAGATAGTGGAACCTATGTTTTATGCTTTCTTGACGCCGAAGGGGCACAGACTTCCCCTAAAAAGATGCGTGTCGTTTGGGGAGTATTAATTGCTATTATTGCCGGTGGTCTGCTCTATGCAGGAGGCTTAAAAGCCATGCAAACCGCCTCTATTATTGCAGGTTTTCCAATCTCCATCTTTCTCTTTATCATGTGTATCACTCTTTATAAAAGCTTAAACAAAGAAGCAGATAGGATAGAGAGCCATAGCGCTTTCAACTTACCAGTTAAAGCTGAAAAGAAAGATCTACTAAAAAAAGCGTCATAATGAAATACGCTTTATTTCCTTAGCATAGGAACTCTTAGGAGTTCCTATTTTTTACCTTTTAATCATAAATATTGTTATTTGCTCACTCATTCAAATATAGCTCTGCCATTCCATCAAGCCTAGCCTTTACTTCTTTCCAGTTCGGCATCACCTGCGTCAGTAAGCGCCAAAAGCGCTCGCTATGATTATATTCGGCTATATGACATAGCTCATGCAGGATGACATAATCAATGCATTCTCTTGGTGCTTTAACCAAATGAGGATTAAGTATTAGATTGCCTTTTGTAGAGCAACTGCCCCATTGTTTTTGCATTACTAAAACTTTGTATAACGGAACGTCTTTTACCCACGAAGCCTTTGGTAGTAAGGCTTTTAGTCTGGCGCTGAAGACGGTTTTAGCTCTGTTTTGATACCATTTATCCACCATATTTTTCACTTTTTCAGCTTGTATTTTATGATCTATTTGGTCATTATTTGGCTGCAAAAATACATTCAACTTACCGCGTCTGAGCTTCACACTAGGCTCAATCTCTACATCAGTTACTACTTTTAAGACATAACGACGACCCAAATAAAACTGGGTCTCACCACTGATATAACGCTTAGGCAATACATATTCTTTTTGCTTGGTGAAGTCTTGTAGGCTTTGCCATATCCAGCGAGCACGTTTCATCATAGCGTCATGTATCATCTCATCACTAGCATCAACAGGCGCTGTGGCGACTACGCGCTGATCAGGATGTACCTTGATGACCACTTTTCGGGGTTTGCGAGGCTTGGTATCATTAGTAACTAGCTTATCGCTTTTAGACTTATTTTTTGTGTCTTTACGCACTACTTCATAATGGATCTTATCTTCACCATAATAAAAGTCACCTCTCTCAGTCATTGCCTACTACCCTCTTGCTGCTCGTGGGCTACTTGTCTCTCTCGACAGCCCAAGTCGGGTGATCTTTAGCACTTCTTCAATGAGCTGTTGCGCTTTATCAATACCTAAGTCAGCAAACAACATTGGCAGTAATCGTCTATTAATCGCATTTTCAATCTCACTGGCATTGATGGAATATTCCGCCACATTGGTTTTCACTACTTCATCAATCTCAAAGGCGTAAGCGACCAGCTTGTCATTATCTAGCTCTTTATCCGCTAAGAAGTCAGCATCAAATAAATGCTTAAACAAACCAAAATAAGCCTGAGCATGCTTGTTTAATTTGCCATTATCATCAATAAAGTCATTCGGCACATCAGCGACATCACGATCTTTTACCGTTTGCTCAAAGTCAGCAAACATCATGTACTGCTTCACGGGTGCATCAAACATCGCCTTAGCTTCTTCAATGGCGTTTTTTAGGAGCTTAGAGAAGTACTCTTGCGCATACGGATCATCAGCCAGATCTTGCTCAATCATCTTAGTCACACGACCTGTAATTTTATCGGTTTGGTTGCGTGCTTCATCATCACTTAATTCTTCAGGCTTAACATCCTTACCTAAATTGCCGACCAAGTAAGCTCCTTTTGCCTCACGAACCTCAAGCCCTGCGATATGCTTATCGAGTAAGCTGCGAATATCCGCTTCATACTCATCATAATCGATGGTCTCATCAGCGTCTTCGCGCACTTGCTTACGTAGGTTAATAAAGGCTTTTAGATCGGCTTTGTAGCGATCACGCTTACTATCAAATGATTTGTCTTCAAAGAAAGATGCTGATTGGAGCGCAATCTTCATGGCGTTAGAAAATGCGGTCAAAGCCGCATAAAAGTCGTCACGCTCTTTAAGCTTGGTATCGACTACTCTGCCATCTACTTCCTGCATCTTTGGCGCAAGCACCTGCCTTAATGCTTGCCCATCTTGTTTGTTTTTGACCGATGAGAAGATAGCCCATAGCTCGCTATGTAGTCTTGGCAGTTGCTTGTACTCGGTGTCCATGGCGTTATATAAACCTTTGAGGTCTTCGATATCAAAGCCACCTTGCGTACGTTCCGCTAAGTCTTGGTATTTCTCAATGGTGATATCCAGCTCTTTTAGGATGCCACGATAATCAATCAGATAACCAAAGCGTTTTTTCTCATGCAAGCGGTTCACGCGTGCAATCGCCTGAATGAGGTTATGCTGCTTTAATGGCTTATCTATATATAGCACAGTGTTCTTGGGCTCATCAAAGCCCGTTAATAGCTTATCAACGACGATCATAATGTCAGGACCATCGTCCTGACTAAAGGCTTCTATGATGGCTTTGGTATACGCTTTTTCATCACCGCCGAAGTCTGCGGCGACATTATCTTGCCACCATCTTTGTACGATGTCTTTTGATTCGCCATCGACGGTGTCATGCCCTTCACGGGTATCAGGTGGTGACATAGCGACCACTGAGGTCACTTTGCCAATCTTATCTAATGCCATTTTATAGCGGATAGCTGAGGCTTTAGAATCACAAGCCAGTTGACCTTTTAGATACTGCTGTTTAAAGTTTTGGAAGTGATCAGAGATGTCATGAGCGATCAGCTCAATACGTCCTTCAACCTGATAGATTTGACCTTTTTGGGAGAACTTACGTTTTAGGTCGGTTTTTTGATCATTGGTGAGCTTTTGGGTAATACGATCAAACCATGCATCGATGGCTTGATCGTTGGTATTCAGCTCAGGGATACGCTCTTCGTAGAGCAATGGGGTGACGGTTTTATCTTTGACCGCTTGCTGCATGGTGTAGGAGTGAATGATGCTACCGAATTTGTTTTCGGTCTTATCGTCTTTAAGCAGTGGCGTACCCGTAAAAGCAATAAAGGCGGCGTTTGGTAGGGCTTGGCTCATGCGAATATTATTCTCACCGTTTTGGCTGCGGTGACCTTCATCGACCATGACGATGATATTCGGGCTGTCGTTATAGCATTCATCATACTTAACGGCTGAGCCAAACTTATTAATAATGGAGAAAATGACACGCTCGTTACCGCGACCGATTTGCTCAGCCAGCCGACGACCAGAGGTTGCCATGGCATCCTGACTATCGCGCTTACTGGTGATGACACCACCAGACTTAAAGGTATTGCTCAATTGGGTTTCCAGATCGACACGATCCGTGACGACAATAATGCGACACTTCGCGAGCTCCTTTAACCAAATAAGCGCTTTAGAGAAGAACACCATAGTGAAAGACTTACCACTACCTGTGGTATGCCAAATAACTCCACCCTCACGACTGCCCTTTTCGTCAAAGCTACTGATACGTTTAATCAGAGCTTTGATACCAAATACTTGCTGATAACGGGCAACAATTTTCCCCGCCTTTTTATCAAACAAGGTAAACAGGCGCATCATCTCAAGCAGACGCTCAGGCTTTAATAAGCTTATGATTAAGCGGTCTTGATCAGTAACTTGCAGGTCACCGCCATTAATCAGCGATAGGTAATCTCTCTTAGCAGAAGCAGGACGATGATCAAATAAAATATTGATCTGATCGTTACTAAGCGTTTGATTTTTTAGACGGTTGAACTCAGGCTCAGAGATTTCTTCTTCGACCCATTTTGCCCAAAACTTCTCAGGCGTTTTGCAAGTCCCGTATAAACTGTCATTACCATTGACTGCTATTAGTAACTGGCTATAAGCAAATAAATGCGGGATTTCTTTTGGCTTTTGATTGCGAATATGCTGGGACACCGCTTGCGCATTGGTCGACTGCCCTTCTCTACTGGAATCAGGACGTTTGGCTTCAATCACTGCCAGCGGTAGACCATTTACAAAACAGACGATATCAGGTTTACGACTGTTCGTACCTTCACTATTTTGTACGACAAACTCTTCGGTCACGTGAAAGCTATTATTATCGATATTATTCCAATCGATCAAACTGATGGTTTGCGCGGTTTTTTTACCGTCGATAAACTCGGTCACCGTCACACCATAAAGCATAGCGTTATAGAGCTTTTCATTGGCGAGCTGCAAGCCTAAGTTCATAGCTGGGTTTAGCTCATGCATGATCTTATCAATGGCGCTGTCTGATAGATGATGCGGCGCGCCTTCAAACATAAAAGTTTGCTTGGCCAAAAACGCACGCATGATTGGCAGTAAAACTACTTGGTTGGTGGCTTTATTTGCATTCGCCTGATTAGCTAGTAGTTTATTGCTACGCATGGAGCTGCATTGGCTTGGCGGAATAAACTGATAGCCTAGCGTGGTGAGCAAGGTTAAGGCAGGGATTTTTGAGCTGAATTCTTCTTGGAAGTTGATGCTGGGATTGGTCATATTATTAGTCCTGTAGAATAGTAAACAACCAACTCGAAAGCTTGTTTCTTATCCACTTGAATATACCAAATAGATTGATACCAAAGAAGTTACCTAGAATACCTAACACTATTGTTATAGTAGTCGCAAGTCCAGTTGCATAACCTGTCAGCAAGTATTTAGTATAAGGCTCTTTTATATCCTGAGGTAATATGCTGGAAGGTAGGTTAATGAAAGTAGTCCAAACAACAGCTACAAATACGACTATAGCAATTAATACAGCGAACATTAAAGCTATAATATCAGCTATCTTTTTATGCTTAGTCTCTAACCTAACTAGCTTTTGTTGATTTATATTAGAGTCTCCTTGCACCCTCAATATCTCACTATCACTCTGTTCTTTCAGAGCAGCGATTTCGTTATCTTTCTCTTTCTTTATATCTTCAATCTCTTTATCTTTTTCTGCAATATTCTTCTTCTTTATGCTCTCAACAATATCAAAAATATCTTCCTCTGAAAAATCTTCACCAACATCAACAGAAACATCATGCACCATAGTAAGTAAGTCAGAATCCCAACGAACTAGAACAAAATCATCTTCTGTAATTTTCCCCTGTTTTTCTAAACCTTTTAACTTTTTAACAAAACTAGCCCAAAAATTATCATCTTTATATAAAAGACCATAAGCTGATGAAATGACCTGTTCCATTGGTAAATCTCCGAATAATTCTGGACGTTTAAGCCAAAACATTGCAGTCATCCATTGTTCAGAAACTATTAAAGGAATAAAACTTTCAGGGATTTCATCTTTAAAAAATTTATTCGCCACGTTTACTAATCTTGTATTAGGTGTGACAAATATTGGTAGCTTTTGGTCTAGATCTTTTGCCAACTTACCTTCACGCATATTATGTATTCTTGATATACAGATAGTATCGTGTGTAAGATTTTTAGATTCTTTAAAACTAGAAGCTATTGATTCTTCAAGTGCAACTTCATCACATTGAAATCGCTGATTAACTCTAAATCCATACTGTATAGCAAAACCAAGTTTTTCTATTGAGGATGTGAGAAGTTTAACTTCAGTATCAAGTCTTTCTGCGTCATAGCCTGAACGTCGCAACATTTCTAACGTTTTAGTATTGAATCTTCTGAAATTCTTCTTTTTAAGATCATCTCTCCATGCACAAAGTAATTGTTCCGTCTCTTTAACTGTAATATCAAATACTTGAATATTAATACCAATATCTGAAAGTAGTGAGATAAATTCTTGTTGTGAACTTTGAGTCTGTTTACCGTTAAAGCCCAGTAATCCTACAATAATAGGGGTATCTATATATACCGTGATAGACTTATAGTCTTTCTTCTTTCCTATTTTATCGGCAAAACATAGATAATTAGCTAATAGCATACCTTTAACAAAGCGTTCAAAATGTTTCAATGTTGCATTGTTTGTTTTATGAATATGGCTGATAAAGGAAGCTGTTACATAATCTGTATTTTTAATTTTTTCATGCAACTCGTTTTTTTCATAACGCTTATTATCAGTTACACTTGATATATTTTTCTCAATAAACTCCATGATAAGAGAGTCACACTCTTCAGGAACAAGATTTTTACTGAATTCAGATGAAGCAAAGCTAGTGAAATCTCGTCTAAGAATTTCAAGGGAAGTAGTTGCATCGTCTTTTTTTTCGTGATAACCATTTGTCCACTTATTAATTTCTTGAGTGTTGGGAATAAAAACATGGTTCTCACGTTGAAGTAACTTTCTTTTTTTTGCTCTGGTCATAAAGACCTTGATTGCTGAAATCGGAGGTTTGAATCCAAACGATTGTTCTAACTCTTTTTGTAACATCAAAGGTGTAATTTCTAGTTCACCTAAATTTGATAGGGTCACTGCAATGAATGGTAGAAACAAATCAATTTCGTCAACAAATTTATCTGCCTTAAACGACTCTAATAAAGCTAACTGTACTAGTGGGTTATTTATCTCCATCAAGCGACCTTCCTTTTAACCAAAACCCTTTTCTTGCCCGTCAACAACACCTGCATCAGCGCCTTTTTCTCTTGCTGCAAATCAGCCAATTGCTGCTCAAGCAATTCAATTTCCTTATCGGCATTGGTTAACACGGTGGCGATTTTTTGTTGTTCTTCTAGATTTGGTAAAGGAACTTTGAAACCTCTGATTCTTGCTAACGCTAATTTTGGTTGAGCATTTTGTGTAGATTCAGCCTCTATATAACGTTGAATGATACTAGACATCATTACGTACAGAAGGAACGTTTTGTCGCATTTTATATTTGTTAATTTGTCAGCATTCTCAGTTAGATTAGCTCCATCAAGTTCATTAGGAATCTTGCCAACAATACCTAGTGTGCCAGCAACTGTTATAAACAAGTCATCTTTGCTGATAGTATAATTTTTAATTAATGGTGCAATTGATTCCGGAACATACTTAATATCTGAAAGGTCAACTCCTCCCATGTACATATCTGCAACTCTAATATATGGATTAGAAGTTTTGGCTTCAGAAAGTGCATTGCCTTTAGGTAAACGCTTTCCGCCTTTGACATCACAAACATCTTCTAAATCTACCCTATCCCACTCACCCTCAAACCTTTCCCCCTCATCATCAAGTAAACGCTTTTTACCCGTCAGCAACTGCTGCATCAAGGCTTTTTTCTGCTGCGTACTATTCTCAATTAGACGCTCGGTTATGCTAATCGCTTTATCCCAAGTGGTTAGGATTTTGGCGATTTTTTGTTGTTCTGGAAGGGGTGGAGTATTTATTTTATAAATCTGAATAAAATCGGTAGTTACACGTCTATGACCTGCTGAACCTTGCATATTCATAGTGCCCTTAGCTCTAAAGGCATCAGTTCTAGTTAGGTAATAAATGAACTTAGGATCTGTATTTTCTTTAGCCCGCAATACATGAAACTCTGTACTCCCAAATCCTATACCATTAACAAGAGTATGAGCTAAAGCGCCTTTACCATTTTCAAAACAAGGTGTTATCTTAGCGACTAAGACATCTTTGTCTTTAAATGATGTAAAGCCTTTAGAGACTTCATCATATGTTTTCGTTTCTGTAGAAATAATCTGACCATCTTCTGAGACTTGACTCATCGAGATAAATGAAACTAATTCATCACTAGGTTTTGATGGTTTTTTAGGATTTATTTCGCATAGCTCATTTAACTTCTTAACCTCCCAACCACTAGGCGTCATAACCTAACTCCTTTAAATATCCTGCCATCTCATCCTCTAACAGGTTTAATTCGGCTTTAAGCGCCAAACGCTCAGCACGAACCGCCTCCAAATTAATCTCCGCCTCCTCTTCAAAGGTATCGACATAGCGTGGGATATTTAGGTTAAAGTCATTTTCTTTAATTTCATCAAAGCTCGCTAGATATGCATATTTATCAACGCTTTCCCGCGCTTTATACGTCTCAATAATCCTAGCAATATTGTCTTCAGTCAGCTGGTTTTGGTTTTTACCCGATTTAAACTCATTGCTCGCATCGATAAATAAGACTTTGTCGTCAGACTTATTCTTTTTAAATAATAAAATAGCCGCTGGAATCCCCGTTCCAAAGAACAGCTTTTCAGGCAGACCAATCACTGTATCGAGCAGGTTTTCTTCGATGAGTTGCTGACGGATTTTGCCCTCAGACGACGCACGGAACAGCACGCCATGCGGTACGACCACGCCCATACGACCAGTACTTGCTTTAAGCGTTTCAATCATATGACTGATAAAAGCATAGTCGCCTTTAGTCTTGGGCGGTACACCGCGATGGAAGCGACCATAGGGATCGCTGCTGGCATCTTCATAACCCCATTTATCTAGTGAAAACGGCGGATTGGCAGTGACCACATCGAACTGGAGTAAGTGACCGTCTTTATCGAGTAGCAGCGGATTACGGATGGTATCGCCCCATTCGATTCGGTGGTTGTCCTCACCGTGTAGGAACATATTCATCTTGGCCAGTGCCCATGTCGAGCCAATGGCTTCTTGACCGTATAGCGCGTACTTCTTAGAATTTGAGTTTTTGCGTACCATCGCCCCGCATTTGATGAGCAGCGACCCTGAACCACAAGCAGGATCACAGATCTCATCGCCTTCCACAGGCTCAAGGATAGTCGCCAGTAAGTTCGATACTTCGGGCGGTGTATAAAACTCACCAGCCGTTGCGCCACTACTGGCGGCAAAGTGCTTGATTAAGAACTCGTACGCATTACCAATCACGTCCAAGCTACCAACGCGCTCAACGCTTAGGTTAAGAATATCTTTGCCAAAGTCTTCTAATAAATGCCGCAGTAATTCGTTCTTTTGCTTTTCTTGACCGAGTTTATCAGTGTTAAAGCTAATGTCTTGGAAGACGTTTTTGAGCTTAGTACCGTTAGCCTCCTCAATCGCATGAAGCGCTTCATCGATACGTTGACCGTTGCCTGGCTGATGACGCTGCTCGTATAGATCCCAAAAGCTTGCGCCCTCAGGTAAGACAAAACGCTGCTTGGACATCATGGCATGGATCAGTTCTGGGTTGTCGCCAAACTGCTCAACCAGTTTGTTGTACTCATCACGATAGACGTCGGATAGATACTTGAGAAACAGCATGGTCAAAATAAAGTCTTTATAGGTATCAGCGCTGATGACGCCACGGAAGGTGTCACAGGCGTTCCATACGGCTTTGTTGATATCGTCTTGATTGATTTGGTTAATACTATTAGGTGCGCTGGTTGGCATTTATAGTTCCTAAATACTTTGGAAGGTAAGAGTTTTTATAGTGTGGTAATGATAGCAGGGTCTAAAGCAGTTGGCAGATGTCATTGCTTAAAAACTCGATTACGGTAGACACTGTTAGAGTACGACGCATAATTCGTATCATGCTTTTTTCTGACCCTATCATTGGTATAAAGCCGTCATTTAAGGCGAATAGACAGATCATTCATAATTCGCCATCATTATTGGCTATCATATTGTCATCTTCTTATCGGTTTTTTTAACCACAAGTATACAAAGGCTATAGTTGGTGATTTATTTACCAAACTTGTGTAGGATAGCTATACAGGACTATTTATCTCAATTTACCAAAACAATAATTTTAGCTTTGTTAGATCGTGCCAATTATGTCATTAATTATCTTAATTAGTCATTCAGTGTCCAAAATGGAAAACGTTAAATATGTCTTTGACTATAGATAGTCCACCAAATGCAGCAGCATTGATGCATTCACTCAGAGATATCGGTTATGAGTTAGATACGGCTTTAGCAGATATCATTGATAATAGTATCACCGCAGGCGCAAGCAAGGTCAATATAACCTTTGAGACCGATCCTGTGATTAAAGTCGCTATCTTAGATAATGGCGATGGCATGAGCAGAGATGAGCTTATAAAAGCGATGACAATTGGATCAAAAAGTCCTCTAGTAGAGCGTTCTACTAAAGACCTTGGCAGATTTGGTTTGGGTCTAAAAACAGCTACTTTTTCACAGTGTAAACGTTTGACGGTAGTTACTAGACAATTTGATCATACGTGGGCGATGTGTTGGGACTTGGATAAAGTTACTAAGTCCAATTGTTGGGAGCTAATACAGCTTAGCGACGAAAAGATGGCTGATGTTTATCAGTTTGATCAGTTGGAAGATACAGGTACTCTAGTAGTTTGGGAGAACTGTGACCGCCTGCAAGGTGATGAAAATCGTACTAACGATAATCATATATTACAAAAATTCGATAATGCTGAAAAATATCTTGGGTTAATCTTTCATCGATTTTTAGACAAATCACCAAGTGCGGTATCGAATCTAGATATTATTATAAATGGCAGGCAAATAGGTTTTGTAGATCCCTTTTTTCGTCATAAACCCGCCACGCAAATGCATAATCTTGAAACCATCAAATACAAAGACGCATATATCAAAGTACAAGGCTATACTCTACCCCACCATACAAAATGCACCCAGGAAGAGTTTGAAAAGTATTCTTTAGGCAGCTATAGGGACCGTCAGGGATTTTACGTCTACCGAGCAAATAGGCTCCTCATCGCAGGCGACTGGTTTCGATTGGCACCAAAATCAGACTTAACCGCTTTAACCAGAGTCGAAATCGACTTACCTAATAATTTTGATAGTGAATGGCATATTGATATTAAAAAATCACATGCTAAACCACCAGAGCAAATACGCGATCAACTTAAGCAATATATTGATACTTATATTAAGGGGTCTAAGCGTGTCTATAACTCTAAAGGCTATAGACATAAAGGTGAGACCACTCCTATCTGGCAAATGTATACGAATAAAAACTTACGTTCTTACCAAATTAATAAAGACTATCCTCTGATTACGCAATTTATGGAAGGGCTAGATGACAAACAAAGCAGTCAGCTTAGACAAATATTAGGTTTGATTGAGGAAAGCTTTCCGATTGATCAACTGCATGTAGAATACGCCTCTTCTCCTAAAGACTTTAAAACCAAGCACACTGATAAAGAGCTTGAAGAGTTAGCACTTGGCTATCTTAAAGATTTTGCTGATCTAGACCTGCGAGCTAATATTGATATGGTCGCTGCATTTTTTAAGGTGAACGAGCCATACAGTGATTACAAGGGTGAATGGATGAACTTTTTGAACCAAATTGAAGGATAGTGTAATGGATGTAAATACCTTAAACAAAATCTATGATACTTGTGTCAACGCCATGTCGTCTAACGACGAGCTATCTAAAGAAAAGGCAATAACGTTTGCGCTATCCATATTCGGCTTCAAGGCTCAAGAAGAGAAAGAGGCTTTTGAGATACTGATTAACAAGTTAACTGTTTTTTTTGATACTAAACAAGAAGAAGCGCACGTTTTAGATGATCAAGAAATAGTGCCTTGGATACACACAGTAAATAGTGATAGATATTATAGTGATCGCTATCACACCTATTTGCAGAATGAAGAACAGTTGCCAGCTAGAGTTATCGATGTTATCAAGCGCACTAATGAAGATATTCTAGAGCGCTTGGGCAACCCTTACATAGATAAACCGTTTAGACGACAAGGTCTAGTCGTTGGTAATGTTCAGTCTGGTAAAACAGCCAATTATTTATCCCTAATTAATTTAGCTGCTGACTACGGTTATAAGTTAATCATCTTAATTACAGGTATTCATAACAACCTAAGATCTCAAACCCAGAAACGTGTGAATAAGGGGTTTATCGGTTATCACAGCGATGAACAAAAATACACAGGGGTGGGTTTAACCAACGATCCTGCACGTCAGGAAATTATTGACGCAAAGCAGCCGCACTGCTTTACCAGCTTGACGGAAGACTTTAATGGCAAGATACGTAAGACCACAGCAGTTCGACTGGGCAGTGCTAAAAACCCAGTCATTATGGTTATCAAGAAAAACTACCATACTTTAGATAATGTCATTAAGTGGCTGAGGAATAATGACGATGGTAGGCGCTTTATTAATGAGCCTGTATTAATTATTGACGACGAGGCTGATAACGCTTCAATTAATACCAGTAAAAAGCCTAACGAAACGACCAGAATTAACGGCCAAATACGGGAGACTTTGGATTTATTTCTTCAAGGTTCATATGTTGGCTATACCGCAACCCCTTTCGCAAACATTTTTATAGACCCTGTTAGCTATAGTGATGCGGTAGCAGGTGACCTATTTCCTAAGGACTTTATATTTACGCTAGTACCACCATCGAACTATCTAGGAGCAACTCAATTCTTTTTAGGCGATGATGACGAGCCAAATTACGACTCTCCTTACGTTGAATTTATTCAAGATAATGAGGACAGCATTCCATTAAAAAAGCCTACAGACTTTATTTTAACTGAGCTTCCTAAGAGTTTAACGTTGGCACTTTACGAGTACTTAGTCAGTATCGTGATCAAAGGCTTACGACCAGTGAGCAATAAACACACTTCCATGCTGATAAATATTTCTCATAAAACCCAAGAACAAGCTGAGGCGCGATATCTGATAAGCCAAGAGATGGAAGAGATTGCCTTGGCAGTAAAGTTCCATGGCGCCAAACCACATCAAGAGCGGATGAGAAACTCGCACTTAGAAGGCCTGTATCATAAGTTTTTACCTCACTCGGATGAATGTAATATTGATGAGTTTTTTACTAAGCTACAGAAAGTTATTGATTCAGTAAAAGTAAGAATGATCAATAGTGCTAGTAAAGACAAGTTAGATTACGACAATTATGAGAATGGTCTAAACGTCATCGCTATAGGAGGCTATAGTTTATCTCGTGGATTTACGCTAGAAGGATTAACTGTCAGCTACTTAATACGCAATACGGCTATGGCAGACACATTATTACAAATGGGACGTTGGTTTGGTTATCGAGATCAATATAGTGATCTTTGTAAATTGTATATACCTGATGCTTCCTTTGAATGGTATGCCTTTATCGCTCAGTCTATTGAAGAGTTACGCTCAGAATTTTCTATTATGGAGCAAAATGGCCTAACGCCTGCTGAGTTCGGTCTAAAAGTGAGAACCAGTAATACCGGACTATTAATCACTGCTCGCAACAAAATGCATCATACCGAAACGGTTACCCTATCAGAAAGCTTTTCAGAAGAGGCTTTTTCACTGCGCGGTATATCATTAGATAACTTACATAGACAGCGTCAAGTCTTTGCTGATTTCGCGCTTAAGTCTGCTCATGCATATGGTTTTAAACCAGTTTATAATCATGTCAAAGCACAAAATGACAAGCGGTTTCATCTGATTCAAAGAGTCAGCATTGACGAGGTGATTAACCTGTTTAATGAATATGAACATTCAATCGACGATAGTGGTAGAAAGCAGGCTCTGATATCTTACATTGAAGAGCGTAGAGATGAGCTGCCAACGTGGGATATTGCTATTCATAAAAGCTATTTAGGTGAAAATGCACAACCCCAGGTTCGTACTTTTGCAAAATCCAGTTATAGATTCGACCATGTCAAAACAGCTGACGGTGGTGGCCGTATTTTGAGACCTTGGGAGGAAGCATTTGGCTTAACAGATGAGCAGTATGCACATGCAAAAAAACAAAAAGATGAGTCAAATGTTAAACAGACTGCGCGATTTTATAGAAGAAATAGAAGTCGACCATTACTTGTACTCAAATCCTTCAACCTTTATGTAGGCTCTAAAAAAGAAGGCGATAAGAAGAGTGAAGATCCAAAATACGAAGACGTACCAGCCTATGCGATCAGTTTTCCAAAATCCAGCAATCACAACCCTGTAAGTTACGTGGTGAATAAAGTCTTTATAGAAGACTACTTCGGTGAAGAGGATGAATCAGATGAACCGGAGGAAGGTTATGAATAATCCCAATGATCTTCAAAATTACTATACTGATGTAATGAATGAGCTCGATCATAGTGCTACGTCACAGGGCAACTACAAAGAGCTTTTATTCATTGAAAAGATTCTCCCTTATATTCAAGAACAAGGTGTGGTTGATGACTTAGATTTATATCATTTTTATAAACCAGGTACTCGATATGGCCGTATTGATGGTCTAGGTTTTAAAGGTGATTACAACGATCCAGAACTAGACCAGTTAGAACTGGTCTTGCTCATTAATGATTTTGTTCATGATGATAGTATCAAGTCTTTAACAAATAGTCGTATTGAGCAATTAAAAAAAGCAGGGATCAATTTCTTTAACAGCGCATTAAAATCATCGTTCATTGAGAGCTTGGAAGAAAGTTCAGACGGTTATATAGCTGCTAAAGAAATATTTCAAAAGTATAAACGCATTGAGTCTATTAAGCTTATTATCCTCACAAACGCTCAAATCAGTAAGCTAGTGGCCGATAAAAAAGAAATTGATGACGATATAGATCTACCCTTAACAATCGATATCTGGGATATCAAACGAATTTATGATCTTGAGAGTAGCCAAACAAAGTCTGAAGCCATCGAAATTGACTTAAGAGAATGGGGAGGTCCGATACCTTCGTTACAGGCAACAGAGTCAGAGGAATTAACAAGCTATTTATGCGTTGTCAATGGACAAACGATTGCTGCTCTTTATGATAAGTACGGCGCAAGATTATTAGAGGCAAATGTCAGAAGCTTTTTGCAGTTCCGTGGCAAAATCAATAAAGGCATCAGGAAAACGATAAAAACCGAACCTGAGTATTTCTTTAGCTATAACAATGGTTTAACTGCTACAGCATCAGATGTAGAATATGATAAAAGCAAACAGATTATTACAAAGATAAATAACTTACAGATTGTGAATGGGGGGCAAACTACGGCTTCTTTATTGATGACCCAAAAGAAAGATAGAGCCGATCTAAGTAAGATACAGGTGCAGTTGAAACTTAATGTGGTGAGTGAAGCAAAGTCAGATGAGCTTATTAGTAATATCTCTCGCTTTGCGAACTCTCAGAATGCTATCAAAGATTCAGATTTCTTTTCTAATCATCCTTTCCATCGGACTCTTGAAAGGCTATCAAGACAGATACTAGCTCCCACATCAAAAGAAAGAATCAAGCCTACGCGTTGGTATTATGAAAGAGCGAGAGGGTCTTATTTAAATGCTCAAAGTAAGCTGACAGATGCTGAAAAAAGAGCGTTTAAATCTGAACATCCTAAAGAACAGTTAATTATAAAAACAGATTTAGCTAAGATTTATCTTATCTTTGACAAAAGACCTCATGATGCTATCAAAGGTGCGCAAATCGCATTTAACGGATTTGCACAGTCAATAGAAAAGGTTTGGGACAATAATTCTGAGACAATAAATGACTATTTCTTTAAAGAGCTGGTAGCAAAGTTTGTAATTTGGCATGCCTGTAAAAAAGCGGTGTATAAGCAAGATGATTTCGTTGGCAATACTAAGGCAACTTTAACTGCATACACGATATATATTCTTAAAGCTTTAATGGATAAACAAGACCTTGATTTTAATTATCCAAAAATCTGGCAAGAGCAAGCCGTAAATGATTTTTATTATGATCAATTTGTAGATACTTCAATTAAGCTAAACGCCTTATTAAATCAGTTGAGCGAAGAAACTGGGAAGGCAGTACTATCTATGGCCAAGTCTAAAGAAAACTTAATTAAAGTACAGTCGATAATTGATAAAACAGATTACTTCTCACTAGACATGATGTTCAAAACGCAATTAGTTTTTAAAAGTGTCATTGAAGAAAAACGCCAAGATTCTGCTCAACAAACTAAAACAGTGACTAAAGCTGTAAGTAGCTTAATAGACCTCTGTAAAATTCCTCCAGCTAGATGGTTAGATCTAATAAAAAATGCGGAAGAAAAGGGCGTGTTAAACGAAACTGACAAGCAGGTTTTGTCGCTGGTACCTAACGTTCTACTTGGAAAATCATTGAAGACACCAACAGATAGGCAAGTTGATCTGATCAATAAGACCTTAAGCAAGCTTGAAGATAAAGGCGTTTATTTAGATGCTGGGTAAATTGCTCCGAGGATATCAAAGACAGACTTACTTAAGTCAAGCAGCAATGCCTGACAGGATTAAACTATTGTAATAACATTTTTCAAACTTAAAAAGTGGCACACAGCCAATCTTAGGGGCAACGGCTTGAATGGCTGACCATGTGGATGGGTAGTCGTCTTTGGCTTCAATAAGCCTGTAGACGGCTCACACTTTTATCGCAGGAGTATAGTTCCGTGTTTTCATTGTTGTATTCTCTCAGAAAGTTGAGTCTCCGACCATTACGGGGCGGTTAATTTCCTTTTACGTACACCTTACCTTCAAACTTGCTCTCACTAATTGAGAGCTTTTTTATGGGTTAAGTATTATTGAATGAAATTAACCTGTTATTAGACACAACCTGTCATTACTGCCATTTATACTCATTACCATAACAAAGAAAAAGCAGACTCAATAAGACGCGATACCAAATCTTTGTTTTATTTTCGTTGACAATAATTTTTTAAAGCTGATAATTACAATATTGTAATAAAAAATAATATATGACAACAAAATAGGATATGTACGATAATGGGTGACAAGAAACACGAGCGTTTAGCCTATAGGCTATCAGATATTATTATCCGCTTAAATAACGGTGAACGTCTTAATATCAATTCGCTAGCCGAAGATTATCAAGTTTGCACCCGTACGCTTAAACGTGACTTTCAAGAACGATTAGCTACGCTTGATTTCAGTGTTTCAGGTCCTGTTTTTTATCAGCTATCGCCCAGTCGGATTGGATATTTAAACCTAACCGAGATAAGACGTTTTGCAAATTTTGCAAGTGTGCAGGACTTATTGCCTAAGATTGATAGAGATTTTTTTTATGACAAACTGAATCAAAGTATTGTGATCAAAGGCTTTGAGTATGAAAATATTCAGGCGCGAACCCAAGAGTTCAATCTTATCAAACAAGCTATTAAAAACTGCCGAATAATCAGCTTTGATTATCAAAAGATCAGACAGCAAACTAATCAAGATACTCAGAATCCAAAAAAGCACTATTATCTTGCACCGTATCATCTGCTTAATAAAAATGGAATTTGGTATGTGGTAGGCAGACGCGATGGAAAAACCCGTAATTTTTGCTTTACTCAAATGTCTAATCTGTGTATCACTGACAAGACTTTTGACTGTGATGAAGAAATTAAGGCTGATCTGATAAATACAGATAGCTTATTTTTTGACAATCATATCAATGAGATTGTGTTGCAGGTCAGGGCAAAAGTGGCAGGCTATTTTGAGCGGCGCGACCTACTACCTAATCAAGAACTGATTCGCAAACTAGATAATGGCGATCTGTTGCTAACTTGTCGTCACGTTCATCCACGTGAAGTCACACCCATCGTGCAATATTGGCTGCCTCATATCAGAATTATTAGCCCTTCTAATGTTCAGGAGAAAATGGAAAGAAGTTTGAAAAGCTATTTGTCTGCATAAAGAGACTTCATAAGCAAGATCAGGATAATGGTTTTACTATTAATTGCCGTTGGATTAGAGGAAATAACTGATATTTAAGAGGTTGATAATGAATACTGTAGTCAAAGAATATAAGCAGCAAAAAAGTACGGATTCTGATTTACGAAATATTGCGATCGCAAGTGCAGAACACGAACTGATTCAACGTTATGGTACAGCAGGAAGTCAATTTTTAATTGGGCTTCGCGGTATTAATCATGAAACAGGACAAGTTTTCGATAGAAGTTTATTAAAAATAAGTCAAGGCAACTTAAATCCTGATTACGTTAATCAAAATGTGAAACAACAAGCAGGTTTTTCAGCTGAAGTTGCAAGCGTTTCAAAACGTAACGCTCAAGCTATTATCAATAAGGAGTCATCTCGTTTTTCTAGAAGTGAAGACATTACAGGTTATGGAAAAAATCATAATGTCGTAGATATTGTAGAACTATTAGATGATAGCGAAATCACCTCACAGATGAAGTTTGTAAAAAATCCGAAAGACTTATTAAAAGATATTGCTTGTGGAGAAGGTAAAAAGAAAGATTTCTCACGTTATCTTAGTGTCGATAAACTTGAAGTTCCAACGGAACAAGTCAAGGAAATGAAAGCTATATGTAAAGAAGAAGCTAAAAAACTAGCTGAACAAAGTGATGCCCTTAGAAAATTAGGCAAAACTGAGCTAGCTGATATAAAACTAAAACAATCCAAGAACTACGAAAGTTTAGAGGGCAAAGTAACAGATTCTGGATTAACAACTGAAGAAGCCATTCAATACAGACTTAACCCTAAAGCTGTGACGGTAAGGGATATTGGAAAAGTAAGTCATGCGGCTGGCTTAGAAGGCTTGAAGTTTGGAGCTGCAATTGGCGGTTCTATCTCTGCTGTAAATAACATCATAGCCGTCTATTCAGGCAATAAAGATTTCTCAGAAGCTATATTGGATACAAGTAAGGACACTCTCATTGCAGGTGCAACTGGTTACGCTACTGCCGCTTCAGGTACTGCCATAAAAACCTATATGGCACAGTCATCAAAAGAAATGATACGTGGGATATCTAAAAGCAATATGCCTGCGATGGTAGTTACTGCTTGCTTATCAACAGGTAAAAGTATAAAAAAATATGCTATTGGAGAACTTGATGAAGCCGAGCTTGCTCAAGAGATTGGTTTATCAGTTACGGGCATGATGTCGTCTTCTATGTTTGCCGCTATTGGTCAAGTCGCCATACCTATTCCAGTTTTGGGTGCATTAATTGGCGGTATGGTTGGTTATGCACTTACCAACACAGTGTATCAAAGCTTCTTCGATGTTTTGAAAGAGGCTAAATTATCGACCGAACGCAGACAGCTTATAGAAATGCAATGTGAAGCTGCAAGAATGCTTTCAAAAGAATATGAATTAAAAATTAAGGAGTTGTTTGCTTATCGTCTTAAAGAGCTAGAGACATATAGCAATATCATGTTCGACGCTCTAGAGTCACCTGATATTTCTTCTGATGAATTTTGTACAAAAATGAATCGCTTCGCTGAAGAACTCGGTACAAAAATTTCTATTAAAAATATGGCTGAGCTAGATAAAGCTATGCTCTCTGATCTACCGCTAACTATATAAGGTAACACTATGTTCTTAAAGGATTTAAAAGAAAAACCACAAAGGATCCTGTTTTTGGAGTTAGCCGCACTTATTATGATGGCTGAAGGTAGTCAATCCATGACTTCTGAAAAGATCCAAAGACTAGAACCTCAAAGTAAAAGATATGCAATTATTCCAAAACTAGATTCAGAAAGTAAAAAATATAAATGTTTTCAAACATTAGAATCAGAAGGTAAAAGATATGTATTTCTACAAAATATAGATGAAAATAAAATGAATACTCTAGATACTTATGCAAAGGAATTAGAAATAAATTATGTTGACGACTTGTTTCCATTATACAGTAGAAACAATGTATTCGAGTTGATGAATGTTTTGGAAAAAGAAATAGCTGCATTCTTAATTAAGTATGATCAGTTAGGTGAAGATTTCAGATCAACGATAACTAATGTTAAAAATTATATTCTTGAACGTACTGCTGATGAGTTAATCTCTATCAGAAAAAAAAGTATTAGTCACTTAAATAGCAAAGAAAAGAAAATAGTACTATTTGGATTAGTCAGAGCAGGTTATAGTAGTAGATATTTTGAGGATAGAGGAAAATCACTACTATTACATATCTGTAAGTCATTAGATATTGAAATCGACTATATTGATGAATTCATAGAGATTTCAGAAAGGCTTTTTTCGATAAATATAGAGTTAGAAACTCTAATAAATGAATAGTAGAAATCAATTATATAGCCTGTAGAATTCTAACAATTTCATCTTACTTATTCTGCTTGAGTTACAAGAAGCTGTCCTTAAACTCTCTGTATCTTTTTAAGATAAAAGTAAACACATAAATATTGTAGAATAAATAAAAACTTAAGGTAATTAATATGTTTTTAGAATGTTTAAAACAACCCTCTGTCAAGGTGCTTTTCTTAGAGTTGTCAGCACTAATAATGATGGCTGAAGATAATAAAAAAAATACATCTTATAAAATAAAAAATTTAAATATCGATGAGCAAATTCAGAGCTTTTGGCAAAATATTGGAGATAATGAGTTAGACTTATTATTGAAAAACTCTATGGAAATGAATGTAAATTGCTACACAGGTTTCAATAATAGTAGTAATATGTACAACAATATTCCAGAAAAAATATTTAGCAAGTATGGGGATTTTTACTTAATAAATATTCTTATTAACCAAACAGAATCAGTGTTAGAGGAATGCCATAATTTAGAGCATTTTAGACAAGAAGTAATTCAGGAAATTTCTTTAAAAGACGGTGGCTCGCATATTATAAGTCGTAAAAAAATAAAAGACTTAATGCTGAAGAATAAGAACGTCAGACAAGATATCCTAATTCGTACCATTGATGGTATTTTTGCTAATAGAGAAATTAATTCTAACATCTTGGATAGTAAAGAAAAGAAAGCATTTTTATATGAACTGATCCAATCAGGATATATTAGTGGTCAGTTTGACGATAATAAAAAAATATTACTTTTACGTGTATGCAATCTAATAAATATAGATAGTGAATATCTCGAAGAACTCCTAGAAATTACAGGAAGTCTTTTCGTTATAAATAAAAACTTAACAAACTTGATAAATGAATAGGAGAGAATCATGCCAATTCCGCTAATAATAGGAGTAGCTGCTGGTGTCGCTGGAGCAGCAAAAACTGGCAAAGCATTTTATGATAATAAAAAAGCAAGCGAAGCTAACGATACCGCCCAAGGTATAGCCAGACGTGCAGAATGGAGCTTAGAAGAATCTCGTGAGAAGTGTCAAGAAGCTCTTGCAGATTTAGGGGCGAAAAAAGCAGATACTCTAGCAAACCATGTAAGTACCTTTATTACTACTTTCGGAAAGATCAAAAATATAGACTTCCAACATGATGGTAATTTAGGAAACTTAACAGTTAAAGAATTTAGCAATGTTGTACTTAAAGAGCTAAAGCAAGACGTTTCATTTGTTATTGACTCTGGCCTGGGCGCTGGTGGAGGTGCTATGGCGGGAGCTCTAACAGCTTTCGGAGCATATAATGGCACCATGATGTTTGCTGCTGCAAGTACAGGTACTGCTATTAGCTCATTAAGCGGTGTAGCCGCTACTAACGCAACCCTTGCTTGGCTAGGTGGTGGCAGCTTAGCATCTGGTGGTATGGGAATGGCCGGTGGCGCTTTAGCTCTTAATGCTCTAGCGGCAGGACCTGGACTACTCATCGCTGGCTGGTATATGGGCAGTAAAGCTAAGACCAAGTTAAACGATGCTCATGGTAATATTGCTAAGGCTAAAGAATTTGCTGCTGATGTAGATCAAGCTATAGCTCTGACAACGGGAATAGAAGAAGTCGCTTACAAAGCCTCAGATATTATTTCTACTTTACGTAAACATCTGCGTCGTAACTTGAAAAGTCTAGAAAGAGTAATCGAGATACAAGGTACTGATTATTCGCTATATAATGAAGAAGCAAAGATGACCGTCTTAAAAAACGTCAAGATTATTCAAGTCCTTAAAGTAGCTATCGATACCCCGATACTTGATGAGGAAGGCAGACTGTATGGTAGTGCCTCTGCAAATTTAGCTAAAATTGACTTTAGTATTAACGACGGTTTTTCTAAAATAGAAAATGTCTAAACTACCATTTCCATGTACAAGCTGTGGCCAATGCTGCAAAAACGTCCATTTAAGTGAACAGACTAAATACCTAAATCGAGGTGACGGCACATGCCGTCATTTCGATGATAGCAGTCTACTTTGCACTATATACGAGCAGCGTCCGCTGATATGTCGCATTGAAGAATATCATGAGAGGTATCTATCGCACTTATATGATTGGGACGGATTTGTGAAAATGAATTTGGAGGTCTGTAAGCAATTGAAGAAAGGCAAGTCAACATTTTAATTTGACTTATTATTAATAATTCATTACCTAAAAAGTATTAACAACAAGCGAAAGCAAGGATAGAAAACTTAAACGGTAAGATAATATAAAAAGCTTAGATTGCTAAAACTGATTTTCTAGTGATAGTATGTACCTGAAACCGCATTATGACTCATAAATATTTAGTTACAAATTATTATGAGGAAAATCCCATTATTTGCCTTGCCTCTAATACTGTTGCGCTGTTGGTCTAATTGTTGGTCTAACAAGGTTATTTAATTAAATAAATTTATATAAATCAATAACTTATACTTGCAGTTAGACTTCCTCCTTCACCGCCAATCTTATATTGCTTAATCAAAGCCTGCAGTTTTTCTACTCTTTCATAAATTCCCTAAACACTCGGCAATTTAGGTAGCCAAAATACCAACGCCAATAGCGTGGCTAATAATACCGGCGGCGTTATCAGCAGTCCGACCTTCATATATTGCCCCCAGCTGATTTTATAATCCTTTTCAGCCAATACGTGTAACCACAATAGCGTCGCCAAACTACCAATAGGCGTGAATTTTGGTCCCAAGTCATTGCCGATGACATTGGCATAAATCATCAACTCTCGTGTAGCAGCGGGCACTTGGGCACTATCAATCGCCAGCGCGCCTATCAGCGTCGACGGCATATTATTCATCACAGACGCTACGATGGCGGACAAGAACCCTGTGCCAACCGTCGCAACGAGCGCGCCTTGTTGACCTAACCAATTAAGTATTCGTGCGCCATAGGCGGTAAGCCCTGCATTGCCCAAACCATAAACCACCAAATACATACCGATTGAAAACAATACAATTTGCCACGGTGCTTTTTTAAGAATATTGACGATAGAAAACTTAGCATCACGCCCGCCTTGCCACCAGCGTCCAGCTATGGCCATTAGGAGAAGCGCCGCTGCACCTGTTACTACAGAGATAACTAGCCCGAGCGATTCAGTCGCGAAATACGCCACTAATAATGATGCTAATAGTGGAAAAGCCGCCCGAAATACCAGAGGATCTTTGATAGCCGATTGAGGTGCGCTAAGATTTGCCGTTGAGTAGTGCCTCGGAATGTACCGCGCATAAGCAAGCCACAATACCGATAGCGTCGCTAGAACAGAGACGATATTTACCGGTACCATCACCGCCGCATAGCGACCAAAACCAATATCAAAATAATTGGCACTGACGATATTAACCAAATTAGAAGTCACTAATGGCAAGCTTGCGGTATCAGCAATAAAACCAGTGGCAATAATAAAAGCTAAAGCAGATTTGGGGGGAAAATCAAGGCGCAGTAGAATAGCAATCACAATTGGCGTCAGCAGTAAGGCCGCGCCATCATTGGCAAAGAAGGCGGAGATAAACGCTCCTAGCAGCACAATCATCGGAAATAGCAAACGCCCCCGCCCATTGCCCAGCCGAGCGACGTGTAATGCCGCCCAGCCAAAAAACCCCGCTTCATCTAAAATAAGGGAGATGATAATCAATGCCACAAAAGTAAAAGTGGCGTCCCAAACGATATCCCAAACGATACCAACGTCAGACCAGTGCACCACACCAAATACTAAGGCAACCAAAGCGCCGCCCATCGCACTCCAACCAATGCCAAGCCCTTTTGGCTGCCAGATGACTAAGACCAAAGTCACGATAAAAATAGCGAATGCGAGCATGAAGTAACCTTAATTGAGCAATTGAAGCAATAATAAAACAATGACCTTAGAGCGTTTTTTGATTGACGCGTTGGGAGACTTCCGCAGCGCTTTCGACCCGTTCTGAATAGCGATCGGTCAGATACGCCGAACGACCTCGGGTAAGCCAGGTAAATCTGACCAACTCTTCGCAAACATCGACGACTCGCAAATATAATGGTGACATTTTCATGCGATGATTATCATCAAATTCCAAAAACGCTTTTGGGATAGAGGATTGATTAGGGATGGTAATCATGCGCATCCAGCGCCCAAGAATACGCAACTGATTGACGGTATTAAAACTTTGGCTGCCGCCACTGACTTGCATAATAGCCAGCGTTTTACCTTGGGTCGGGCGTACGCCGCCTAGCGCCAACGGAATCCAGTCAATTTGCGCTTTCATAATACTGGTAATGCTGCCATGGCGCTCGGGACTGACCCACAGCATGCCCTCTGACCACTGTGCCAGCTCGCGTAACTCTTGCACCTTTGGGTGGTCGCTATCTGCGTCATCTGGCAGTGGCAAACCTGATGGATTAAACATGCGCACCTCGCAGCCGTACCAACGCAATAGACGGCTTGCTTCTTCAGCGGCTAATCTAGAAAATGAGCGCGCTCGCAGGGAGCCATATAACACCAATATTCTTGGCGCATGGCGTGGGTCATCTTTACCGACCAAAGACTCAATATCAATGGCTTGTATTTGATCAAAATCAACATTGGGTAAATCGTTATTAAGTGAATCAGCAGCGGGCAAATCAGTAGCGTCAATATTACTAGTACTTTTATTACTAAGACCGTCTACTATTAAGACTTCTGTCTCTTTATTCTGTAACATGCTTCACCACTTCCCCATTCTCTTTTGTGAAACTACTGACCGGATTTTCCAGTAATTCAAACACTCGCTCTGCCGGTCGGCACAGCACCGCGCCTTTATCGGTAACAACAATAGGACGATTGATTAAAATAGGGTGCGCTATCATGGCATCAATCAGTTGCGCGTCCGTCAATGCTGGATTGTCTAAACCAAGCTCGGTATAAATACTCTCTTTACTGCGTAAAAGCTCGCGCGGGGTACTCTGCATCAATGCCAACAGCTCAACCAAGTACTCACGAGATGGCGGTGTTTTTAGGTATTCCACCACATCTGGCGTCTCACCTGAGGCCTGCATAATGGCAAGGGTATTACGAGAAGTGCCACATTTTGGATTATGAAAAATCATTGGCGTCATAAGGTTTTCCTCTTTACGTTAAAGGGATTAGATTTAGTATGTCTTGATATGACCAAACCGCCATGCAATTAAAACAACGTATAATTAATAGATAAATAAGCACTTGATTGAATAAACCCTAAACTACAGCATTTTTACCTAAACATAATAAATTTAAAACTATGGCAAAAAAACTACTCATTATAACGCGAGTTGGATTGGTCGTTATCGGTGCCGTTATCATGGTTGATTGTGCCGTGTTAATGACGGTTGGCAAAATTAACTTTGGTACTGTCGTGCCGTTTTTATTGGGCAGCGCATTTGTCGCCCATGGGATATTTTGGCATGCCATCCGCAAGTTTACTAGGCAAAACCCATTTCGCAATCGTCTTTGGTACACGCTATGGCTGCTATTTTTTATTTGGCTGATAAGCTTTGGGTTATTTATTTTCTCATTGCAGCAGCAAATTAAAAAGAGCTCGCAGCCTGTATCGGAGGTCGCGGCGATTATTGTATTAGGGTCAGGTACTATCGCCGGTAAGCCAACACCGACGCTTGCTCAGCGTTTAGATACGGCGGCACCGCTGATTAAAGCACAGCCCGAGGCATTAGCGTTGACCAGTGGTGGCATTGGTATGGGGCAGACACATAGCGAAGCCAGTATTATGGCGCGCTATTTACATGAGAAGCATGGCATTGCTCTTGAGCACATTTTGCAAGAAGGTAATAGCACTAGTACCGCCGAAAACTTAATTTATAGCCAAGTCATTTTGGCAGCAAAAGAAGTGCCTATCACGGCGCCTATTGCCATTGTGACCAGTGATTTTCATACCATTCGTGTGGCTGCCATTGCCAAGCATCAAGGCTATCAGCGACCTATTTTGCTCGCCAGCCCGACGCCGCTATCGATTCGCTACAATGCTTGGTTTCGTGAGTATTTTGCCTTCGTTAGTGGTTGGCTGTTTGGTGAGTATTAATGATAAAGGCCATCAATAAGGCAACTCGGCCAATAATTTAGTCCTGCAATATAACTAAGAACGACTATAGCCTTCATAAATATAATAACAACGGATTCCGCTATGCTCGTCGATATTTTATTAACCATTCACTTTATATTATTGGTGCTGATATCCTTGCGCGTCCTTGCGCGCCATGACTTAACGGCGCCGGCGCGTTTGGCTTGGTTGGTGATTTTATTTCTCTTGCCTTATTTTGGCGTCCTAGTTTATTGGATGTTCGGTGAGGTACATTTAGGACGCAACTTCACACGCGAACGTCAGAAAATTATCGATAAATTACATCGCCATCGCCCAGAGGTACTTGGTAGCAATGTGGCGTTATTACATGCCGTTAAACCTGAGTACCGCGCAGCCTTTGCTTATTCAGCAAAAGCCACTGGCTTTCAGACGACAGTTGGCAATCGCGCTAAGCTAATGGCAGATGCCAATGAGACGCGCAAACGTATGATTGACGACTTTGATGCGGCAACCAACCATATCCACGTGCTGTATTATATTTGGCTGGTCGATGGCATGGGTACGGCTACCGCAGAAGCGCTGATTCGGGCAGCAAAGCGCGGCGTCACCTGCCGAGCGATGGTCGATGGCATGGGCTCGCGCAAAATGGTCAGCTCAAAGTTATGGCAAGAAATGAAAGACGCGGGTGTGCAGCTCAGTGTGGCGCTACCATTAACCAATATCATAAAGGTTATGCTCTTTAGCCGTATTGACTTGCGCAATCACCGCAAAATTACCGTGATTGATGGCAAAATCGGCTATTTTGGTAGCCGTAACTGCGCCGACCCTGAGTTTCGCGTAAAGCCCAAATACGCCCCTTGGGTCGATATTATGCTGCGTATCGAAGGGCCCATCGTTGCGCAAAATCAGATGCTATTTGCCAGTGATTGGCTAACTGAAAACCCTGATACGCCGCTCGACAGCTTTCCGTATAGCACCGATTTACAGCCAAACCTGCCGCTCAATGATTTTGCTGCGCAAGTTTTCTCTGATGGACCGACCCAGCGTCATGGTAACACCCCGCAGTTTTTGGGTGCTTTAATTAGCCAAGCCCAGCATACCCTGATAATTTCTACCCCTTATTTCGTGCCTGATTATTCGCTGGTCAGTATCCTATGTGCGACCGCCTATCGCGGGGTTGAAGTAACGATGATTTTTCCGAAAAAAAATGACTCCTTTATCGTTGCTGCGACCAGTCATAGCTACTATTGGGAATTGCTTGAGGCTGGCGTAAAAATCTACGAGTATAGGCCGGGGCTGCTACACGCCAAAACCCTGACCGTCGATGGTGAAATCAGCCTGATTGGCTCAACCAATTTGGATTTACGCAGTTTTCATTTGAATTATGAAAATAACATCGTCTTTAGTGATAACAAACTGACCGCCGATATTATGGAGCGCCAATATCAGTATATCGCTGATTCTGATGAAGTAACGCTTGAAGAGGTTAATAACTGGCCGTTACCGTATCGGATTTGGAATAATATCGTTGCCACTATGGGACCCGTTTTATAAGTTGACCTTTAGCAAATTAAGCTCATTAATGAGCCAGCTTCTTTTGCAAAATATAGACAACAAACTTAGCTTCTGTCGCAAAAGGTTGTACTGCCCCCTCTGCTAGTAGCCGCTGCCTTTTTTCGCTACGGGCCCGATAGGCATAAGGGGTCATGGTCATTAAATCTGCCAATGCCTCTGCCGCTAAACTGAGCTTACTACTGACATGATGGGTCTCTAACAACTGAAAATAAGGCGCTAATTCGTCCAAAAACTTATCAGAATCATGCTCACGGACGTCATCAAATAACGCCTCACGCATCGTTGCCAAATGCCCGATATCGGGCTTGGCAATGATCAAATAGCCCTCGTCGCTTAACACTTCATTAAATGCTTCTGGCAAAATGGGACTAAAGATACTGCTAATACCATCGATACTATGCGCGCGTAGCGGCAAATGCGCCGCGCTAGTCACCAGCGGGTAAATAGCTGCTGCATAAGTCCCATCTTCCTTAGCCTCCTCAGCCCCTTGATACCAAAGACGACCTAAAGCCTTACTGGTTCTCGCCAGCTCTACAACAGCAGGTTTACTGATATCGGCAGCGATAAGCATATCCATACCTGTTTGCGCCATTGCCTGCGTGTAATAGCCCTCTCCGCAGCCAATATCCAGCCAATTAATGGGTTTATTTTTTTGCTTAAGACTGGCTTTTTTTGCCATCAATAACGCTGTCATCTTTTGGCAAATTAAGTCATTTAGTGGCTGATAATACTTGGCATTTAAAAACCGTTTGCGCGCCTCAATGGATTGCTGACTGTCGCCCGGTGCTTTGGATTTTTTTTGTTGCACCGGTAATAGGTTGATATAACCCTGACGCGCCACATCAAATGGATGAGTGGTTTGCTTAGGATTTAAGCTACCATCACAGCGCCACGTATCGTCGGCGGGCTGCAGAGGTGATTGGCAAAGGGGACAAATAAATAAGCTCACAAGTATCTCAACGTTAGCGCAATATGGCGGCCATTTTAACAAAGTTCCGGCTAAGTAAGGGATAAATGCCGCAACAAAAAGAAGTTCGCATAAGACCTAAAAAAAGCCATCTTAGATTTTAAGATGGCTTTTGATTTGAAATTTTTTTGATTTAAACCTATTTGACGACTTAACGCAGTTTTAAGGTCATCAGCCCAAGAATCACAAGGATAATGGCAATAATCCAAAATCGTGCCACCACTTGGGTTTCTTTCCAACCAATCTCTTCAAAGTGATGATGCAGTGGCGCCATACGAAAGACGCGTTTTTTACGCAGCTTATACGAGCCAACCTGTAGCATCACCGACAAAGCTTCGGCGACAAATAAACCGCCCATAATGGCAAAGGCAATCTCTTGACGGGTCATAACCGCAATTGTACCGAGCATCGCGCCCAATGCCAGCGCCCCAACATCACCCATAAATACTTGCGCTGGATGAGCGTTAAACCATAAAAAACCTAACCCTGCGCCAATCATCGCGCCGCAAACAATAATCACTTCTGAGTTATAAGCAATATAAGGCACATGCAAATAATCGGCAAAGCGCACATCACCCGACACATAAGCCATGGCGCCTAGACCTGCCGCCACCAAGACCACGGGCAAAATCGCCAAACCATCTAAGCCATCAGTTAAGTTAACGGCGTTTGAGGCACCATTAATTACAAAATAGGTAAAGATAATAAAGCCAATTCCAAAGGGCACTGCCGAAAAAGGAATCATCCAATCTTTAAAAATCGGTAATAGCAAGTCCTGCATCTCACGCGTGGTCGCTATATCTGGCTGCAAGGTAGCAATATAATATAAAGAAATCCCGACGAATAACGCCCCCATCGACAGCCAAAAGTATTTTTTGCGGGCGATCAGACCTTTGGGGTCTTTATACTTAATTTTAAGCCAATCATCCGCCCAGCCAACCGAGCCAAAGATAATCATCACGATGAGCAAAATCCACACATAGGGATTGTTTAATCGCGCCCACAGTAAAGTCGATACCCCAATTGCGCTTAGAATCAGCACCCCGCCCATGGTTGGTGTACCGGTTTTGACCAAATGCGACTGCGGACCATCATTGCGAATCGCCTGACCGTATTTCAATGCACGCAGGCGATTGATGACGCGACTGCCAAACACCATACTGAACGCCAGCGCAGTAATAACCGCCAACAACGCCCGTAGCGTCAACGAAGAAACCGCAGAAAACGGCGTATAATACTGACCAAGCCAGCCAAACAACCAAACTAACACCGCCTACTCCTCGACTAGCGCATTGATAAGGGTTTCCATTTCCATGGAACGTGAGCCTTTAAACAGCACCGTACAAGGCTGCGCCTGCTGTGCTTGTAAATAAGACTGCAAATAGGCCAATAAACTGTCTTTATCAGCAAAGGCATGGGCATTAATAGCAGAAATCTCTTGCGCTCCCGCCACCGTATAAGGCGCATATTCACCAACGCACAGCAGCACATTGATGCCAGTGGTCGCAATGGTACGGCCTAAGCTTTGGTGCTCGCTGATTGCTGCCTCTCCTAGCTCGCCGATATCGCCAAGTACCATCACCTGCGTACCCGTTTGCGCCGCCAGCACTTTAGCAGCTGCGCGCACCGAATGCGGATTGGCGTTATACGTATCATCAATCAAGCGATGCATACCAAGGAGCTGACTATTCAAACGCCCTTTTGCAGGACGGGCGTTTTCAAGCCCGACGACAATATCGCTAATATCGATATTTAACGCATGGGCACAAGCAGCAGCAGCCAACGCATTATTGACATTATGCTCGCCCGCTAATGGCAAATTAATATCATGGACTTCGCTACCAATATGCAGCTTAAACTCACTGCGCTCAGGCTCGACATCTAAATGACTGGCACTGACATCGGTATTGCCAAAGCCTATAACGTTTGGGGTATGCTTTTCAGCGATACGGCGCAATTGATTGGTAAAATCATCTTTATCAGGAACTATGGCAAATTGGTTATCATGTAAGGTATGGTAAATTTCAGCTTTGGTTTGGCAAATGCCTTCGCGGCTGCCAAATTCTCCCAAATGCGCGGTACCAATATTTAAGATACATGCCACGTCAGGCTGCACAATCTCAGCAGTATAAGCAATCTCACCGATATGGTTTGCGCCCAGCTCCAAAATGGCATAGCGATGATGATCAGATAATTCGAGTAGCATCATCGGCACGCCTAAGTCATTATTGAGGTTGCCACGGGTAATCAGTGTTGGTGCCAATCTGCCAAAGATACTACCGAGCATCTCTTTACAGGTGGTTTTGCCGCTTGAGCCTGTAATGGCAATGACGGTCAAATCTTTGTGCTGCTGCCGTCGATAGGCCGCCAATTGACCGAGCGCCAAACGCGTATCATCGACAACCAATTGCGCAATATCAGCAGCAACCGGACGCGAAACGATAGCCGCAACCGCACCTTTTTCTATAGCAATATCCAGATAATCATGTCCGTCAAAATTATCACCCGTTAAGGCTAAAAAGATATCACCGGTTTTTATAGTACGCGTATCGGTAGCGATACGTGTACTGCTAATGGGTTTGTTTGCGTTATTGTTTGGCTCTATAGGTACTGCCCCAAATTGCCAATGGCTACCCACTGCTTTGGTTGCCGCAAGCAGATTGTCTGCTTGCCAAACATACAGCCCTTGCGACTGAATGCTGTTATCGTTGTCGGCTGTCATAATGATTACCTTATATATGATGACTACTTATCTTTGATATTTTTCAGCGTACGTTTTTTAAAACGTACAAAAAATGAATGGCAGGCGCTATTACTTAGCTATAAATACTATAAACGTCCGGCTTGCTTAAGGGCATGTCGCAAAATAACGCTGTCGTCAAAATCATAACGCACGTGGTTAATCTCTTGATAGGTTTCATGACCTTTGCCCGCGATAACAACGATATCAGCAGGCGCTGCTTGCTTGACCGCATATTCGATGGCGGTTTTGCGCGCAGGCTCGATATGGGTACGCTGATACTGCTCGTTGGTCATGCCCGCTTGCATATCTTGCAAGATTAAATTTGGGTCTTCGGTACGCGGATTGTCCGCCGTCAATACCACTTTATCGGCGCCCGCCAATCCAGCCTGCGCCATTAATGGACGTTTGCCGCCATCACGATCACCGCCGCAACCAAATACTGCCCACAGCTGACCTTTACAATGGGTTTTTAGACTGGCAAGTACTTGGCTTAATGCATCGGGCGTATGGGCATAATCGACGATAAAACAGCCATCATTGGAGGGCACACGCTGCATGCGCCCTACCGCCCCTTGCAGTTGCGGGATAACATCAGCAATACGCTCAAGGTTAATTCCTAAAGCCATAACAGTGGCGATAGCAGCCAGTAAATTGGCAACGTTAAAATGCCCGAGTAATGGGCTAATGATATTAATGCTCTTGGTTTCTTTATTTTTAAAATCCGTACACAGCGCAATCTCAACTCCTTGCAAGCTTGGCTTGATATCAGCGGCAACAAAGGTTGCAGATTTTGCTGGGTCTAAACTATAGCTCCAAACGGTCAAACCACTGGCATGCGCCGTATCAAGCATAATCTGGGCATGCTCGTCATCGATATTGATAATGGCGTGGGTTAACTCGGGGAAACGCGCTTTATCAAACAGCTTGGCTTTTGCCGCCGCATACTCTGCCATATCAGCATGATAATCGAGGTGGTCACGGCTCAAATTGGTATAAATCGCCACCGACACTGGCATACCTTGTAAACGCTGCTGATCGAGACCGTGCGAGCTTGCTTCTAAGGCCAATAATTGCGCCTTCTCCAAACCCATTTGATATAAAAACTGCTGCACCGCTAAGGCATCGCCGGTGGTATGGCTGGCTTGCACCAACGCGCCGAGTCTACCATTACCTGCTGTTCCCATCACCGCGCTACTCATACCCGTCAGCTGCGTCAACTGCGCCACCAATTGGCTGATGGTGGTTTTGCCATTGGTACCAGTCACCGCAACGACCGTCGGTAAGGTCACAGGCTGCTGATGCTGTAAGCGCGCTTGAATCAAGTCACCTAAAAAATCACGAATATGGGGTACGTATACTACTGGACAAGGCAGTGCTGCTAATTGCTGCTGCGCTTTAGAGCGATCACTATCGTTTGTGAAGGAAATATTGGCGTGTGGCGGCACATTAGCGGTAGACAGCAAAGCGATTGGATCAATTTCCGACAGGATAAACGCCGCCTGCTCAGCGGCTTGATATAAGTAGTCGCGACTTTTTTGGCAATTTGGTGTCTGACTTTTTAATAATATAAAGACATCGTTTGCTGCTAACTGACGGCTGTCTAAGCAGAATTGCTCAAAGGGAATATGAGCAATCGAAGTTTTTGCTTTCGGTAGTTGACTGCTAGATGCGCTTACCAGCGTTGTTAATGCTTGCGTTAAGCTATGGCTTTGCCTATCTCTATCGTTGCTACTGGTTTCAATCAGCTGTTGTAAGGTGACTGCGGCGTTGCTTTTTGGCGAGGTAGACAGAGACATTGGCAAATCCTAAACGGTTAAAACGCATCAAATAGTTAACAGCTGAAACATGGAGCTTAGTCATGGAAATTAGTCATGAAAATTAGTCATAAAACTTAACCATGGAACTTACTTTTTAGCTACGGCTCTTCGGTTTTTAATGGCTTATCTAACGGCACATTATATAAACGCAGCGCCTCTTTCATGACGTTATGAAAGACAGGCGCTACCGTTAAGCCAGCATAAATCTGACCGCGTGGGTCTTCGATAAGCATCACCCCGACCAGCTTAGGATTGGACGCGGGCGCCATACCGGCAAAAACGTTACGGTACTGGTCGCTATAGTAGCCGCCTTTTGGGTTGATACGGCGTGAGGTACCTGTTTTACCCGCCACACGATAGCCATCAATAGCCGCGGCTTTGGCGGTACCGCCCGGCTCGGTGACACTTTCTAGCATCTGTACGATAGACATAGCTTGTTCGTGCGCCATGATACGTTTGCTGGGCTGTTTTTTGTCGTCTTTAATTAAGGTTAATGGATGCATCACCCCGCCAGCGGCAAGCGCCGAATACGCTTGTGCGACCTGCGCTAAGGTCACTTGTAGACCATAACCATAACTGACCGTTGCTCGTCTTGACGTTTCTTTTTCTTTTGGCGTGACCACAAGTCCACTGCCCTCACCGGGGAATTGCAGCGGAGTTTTTGCCCCGAAGCCAAACTGTCTTTGCATATTGGTAATGGCATCAGGCGGCAAGGATAACGCAATCTTGGTTGAGGCGACGTTACTAGATTTTTGTAGCAATGTCGCAAGCGTAATGCGTCCCAAGTTATTGTGGTCACGAATGGTATAACCACGCACACGAATAGAGCCTGGATTGGTATCAATCAATGAGGTCGTCGTGTATTTACCGGAATCCAATGCGGCTGCCACGGTAAATGGCTTCATGACCGAACCCGGCTCAAAGACGTCGAGCAACGCACGGTTACGCTGGTTTTCACCCGTCATCTCGTTCAGATTATTAGAGTTAAAGGATGGCCACGTCGATAGCGCTAGCACTTCGCCCGTTTGCACATCAACAATCATACCGGTCGACCAGCGCGCTTTTTGCAGGCGACCGGCTTTTTCAAGCTCTTTATAAAGCAAGTACTGTAAGCGCGAATCAATCGTTAAGGCGACATCTTTACCCGGTATTTCTGGCTCGACTTGCTTGATTTCTTTTAAGCTGTTTTGCTTGGCGTCTTTTAATACCAGCACCTTACCGTCTTCACCCGCCAGCGCCGTTTCATACTGACGCTCAATACCAGCACGGCCTTCATAACCGCCTTCAGGATCATTGGCGTTCTGCCCCATAAAACCTAATAGCTGCGAGTTTGGTTGCGGCTGCGGATAATAGCGCTGAAAGAAGTTTTTCTCATAGACACCCGGGAAATCGAGCGAGCTGACGCTTTGGGCAATCTCAGGCGTGACTTTATTAAGGAGTGGCAGATAATGTGAACCTGCGCCCGATGGCAACGCCGCCTTCACCGCTTCTTCATCGGTGACGTCAATACTGTCATCGATAGCTGTGACTTTTTTCAGCTCAGTAACTGAGATATTGGCCGCTGCTGCAAGCGTGGTTAAATCCATATTATCTAGACGCTTTTGCATACGCGCGACAAGCTGAGGACTATCAGGGTTGGTCAAGATAATACGCTTCAGCTCATAATATTCGCGCGCATAATCGTGCGGGCTAAACGACACGGTCGCAAGCGGCGCACTGACAGCTAAAGGCAAATCATTACGATCGGTAATCATACCGCGATAGGATTTTTGCGTACGCACGCTGGTAATCAGCTCATTGCCTTTATCTTGATAAAACTGCGCATTGGCGACTTGTATATAATAAGCACGGCCAATTAATAAGCCTAAAATGACTAACGATATTGCCCAAATCGTGCGAAAGCGGTTTTTGTCTAGCTCAACACCGCCGCGCGACGATGCCCCAGAGGCTTTACCCAAAAAGGCTCTTTTGCTTTTTTGGGTTTTTACACTGGTATAAGCGCCCTGCTCTTCGTTCTTTTTTAGGCGGCTAAATAGCTTAGCTTTGCGGTTATCGGCCGCTTTATTGTCAGCTTTGCCGCTTGTTTGTCCAGATTTGGCAACACTGGCACGGCGTAGCGGCTTAGTGACTTTGCCGCTGGCGGATTTTTTGCTGTTATTTTTGGCCGCTTTATCGTTTTTGGCAGTGGGCTTTTTATCAGTCATCGTCCTGCCTCCGCAGCGTTAGCATCTGCCTCAAAAAAATCTGTTTCATTGGCAGCGGCAGCATCTGTGCCATCGTCCTCGAGCACTGGCGCGACGGCAACTGCCGCACCCGGCTGAATAATCAGCTTATCTTTAAGGGTTGGCGAAAACATACCCAATTCAGCAACGGCGCGACTGGCAATTTGCGGGGTCGCACTAAAGGTTTGCTGTTCAATCAATAGACGTTGGTGCTCAACTTGTAGCTTACGCTCTTGTTTTTTCATGTCTTGCAAGGTTTTATAATCCTGATGATATTGCTGCACGCCCTCTGCCGTCTTGATGCCGCTCCAGATAATAGCCGCCGCCAGTAACACTAATATGACCACGTATATACTGACTACGTTAAATCGGCGCACGAATAATTCGCCAACATCAGTATTAGGAGGCATTGCGGCGCGGCGGTTTACAGGTTTGTCAGATATTGCCATGACGATCTCAAAAAAGTGAACTTCAAAATAAAAAAAGCGCTAAGATTTGCGAGTGAACACACCCTCATGAGCCATCAGCACCATCAATAAAAATAACTATCAAAAAACACATAACCAAGCAAAAAGTAACTGCTGAGCCTAGCAGAGAATGTTTACAGCTTTTTAACAGCCGCGTAATCATTAAAACATTCAGTCATATTTTACCCACATAACTGAATAGCTAGTTTTAAGACTTAGCTTAAGAATTATCATCTGCTTTATAATCCGTATCGCTACGAGTCGCCATACGCAGCCACGCACTACGCGCGCGCGGATTATTGCTTATCTCAGCTTGGCTAGGGCCGACGCGTTTTGGCTTACTAAAATAACGCGGACGCTTGGGCGGCATCGGTAAGTTTTCATCTTCTGGGTACTGCCCTTTACTATGGCGCTGCAAGAACTGCTTGATACGGCGATCTTCTAACGAATGAAAGCTAATCACTGCCAGCTGACCGCCCGACTTTAAAATCGGAATACTTTGTTCTAAAAAGTCATCGACATCGCCAAGCTCATTATTGATAAAAATACGCATGGCTTGAAAACTTTGCGTCGCTGGGTGCTTACCGCGCTGCCAATTTGGATGCGCCGCTTTGATCACTTCTGCCAGCGCAAGCGTGGACTCATAGCTATCCATCTGCTTAATCGCACGGGCAATACGGCGACTGTGACGCTCTTCGCCAAACTCATAAAGCACATTGGCCAAGGTCTCATCGTCGACTGTCTCGAGCCACTCGGCAACCGACTGCCCGCGACTGGTATCCATGCGCATATCGACCGCACCATCACGCATAAAGCTAAAACCGCGGCTACCGTCATCAATCTGCGGCGATGAAATACCCAAATCTGCCATCAGGCCGTCTACTTTCGTGATACCCATCTCCGCTAGGCTATCGGTCAAGGTTGCAAAGCTGTCATGCACCACTTTGACGCGGCTATCAGACTTTGCTAATTCTTGCGCAACGCTAATGGCCGTTGGGTCTTTATCAAAAACAATCAAAGTTGCATCATCGGCAAGCTGACTTAATAGCAGGCGGCTATGCCCACCGCGCCCAAAAGTTGCATCCACATAAATGCCACTTTTTTGTAAGCTATTCTGACGGCTGTCATCTGTTTGTTTGGGCAGCGATTTGACACCCAATACCGCCGCCACCGTTTCTTGTAGTAGCACGGCGTCATGGACAAAACTTAATTCATCAGCACCCGCTTGCTCTATGACGGGCTTTTGAGAAAACTGATGAGCAGAATCATTCTCAACAATAGACGAATTGACCTCTGACTCAGAACTATCAATGACTGAAAAAGGGTTTTCTTTAGAATTTAACGTGTTTTTTGACTTTGGATTCGATATGGACACAAACGACTCAGTAGATGATGACCTTTTTGGCCAGTAATAGTAAAAAATCAGATGAAAATAAACAAGTTATGACTCACCTAGCATTATTATCGCAAGGATATACGGCGAGTCAAGCGCTAGAGAGGCTTTTCGTTAAAAATATCTCAGCTCTCTGTTATACTAGCGCTATATTTTACGCTATTTTTCTACCGTGACGGCGACTGTTTCACCCGTATTTTGACTCAATTTCTCTATTCGCCTTGAGCTTTAACTTTTCTCGCCATTTTATTCATTCACCAGCATATTCTGAGATTTTTATGACCCAAACATCATCCCAAGCCAACCTTGATAGCAAGCGCTCTATTCGTACGCGTATTGCGCCATCTCCAACTGGTTTTCCGCATGTCGGCACCGCTTATATCGCCCTATTTAATTTAGCCTTTGCCAAAGCCCATGGCGGCGAGTTTATTTTGCGTATTGAGGACACCGATCAAACACGCTCAACCGAGCAATCTGAACAAATGATTTTGGATGCGCTGCGTTGGGTCGGTCTTGACTGGGCGGAAGGACCAGATATCGGTGGGCCGCACGCACCTTATCGTCAGAGTGAACGTAGTGATATTTATAAAAAACATGCCGAGCAGCTGATAGAAAATGACCATGCATTCCGCTGTTTTTGTACCCCTGAAGAGCTTGATACCATGCGCGCTGAGCAAATGGCTAATGGCGAAACGCCGCGCTATGACGGTCGCTGCGCACATTTAGCGCCAGAAAAAACCGCGCAATTAGTCGCTGAATGCAAACCGCACGTTATTCGTATGCGCGTGCCAACCGAAGGCGTCTGCCAGATACATGACATGCTACGCGGTACGGTTGAGATTCCTTGGACGCAAGTCGATATGCAAGTGCTGCTAAAAACTGATGGCATGCCAACCTATCATTTAGCCAACGTCGTCGACGACCATTTGATGGAAATCAGTCATGTTATGCGCGGTGAAGAATGGCTCAACTCGGCACCGAAGCATCAGCTGCTTTATGAGTATTTTGGTTGGGAGATGCCCGTTCTTTGCCATATGCCGCTACTGCGTAACCCTGATAAATCAAAGCTGTCAAAACGTAAAAACCCAACCTCTATCACTTACTATCGTGATGCTGGCGTGCTACCTGAAGCCCTGCTAAATTATCTCGGTCGTATGGGCTACTCAATGCCAGATGAAGCGGAGAAATTCACCTTAGAGGAAATGATTACCAGCTTTGATATTCAACGTGTATCGCTTGGCGGCCCTATTTTCGATATCGAAAAACTCAACTGGCTAAATGCGGAATGGCTACGTGCGCTTAGCCCTGAAGAGCTAAAGAATAAAATCCTTGAGTGGGCAAGTGACAGCGATAAACTGACCGCGATTGCCGCCGCGATTCAACCACGTATTGAACTGCTGTCTGATGCGGTTAACTGGGGCGGCTTTTATTTCCAAAATCTGCCTGCTATCACCGCTGAGAGCTTTACCCATAAGTCGCTGACGCCTGAACAAATTACCGAGATGCTACAACTGGCGCTTTGGCAGCTAGAAACCTTGCCGACGTGGACGGAAGAAAACATCTATGCCACCCTAAAAGGTCTTGCTGCACATCTTGATATCAAGATGCGCGACTTTATGGCGCCGTTCTTTATCGCTATCGCTGGTAGCACCTCATCGACGCCTGTCATGAACTCTATGGCGATTATTGGTGCTGATATGACGCTGACACGCTTGCGCCATGCGGTTGATGTCCTAGGTGGCCTTGGTAAAAAGAAGCTGAAAAAACTTGAGAAACAAGCGGCAGAATTGCCAGACTTCTTGGCGGCTGAATAGTTTGGCTGCTAAATAACCTTGTACTGGTTAATTAAGAGTAGCATGCATAAGTAATAAAAAAGGGTCAGGCTACTACTGGCCTTTTTTTATATTCATCTCCGTACTAAAGTGCCCATAATTAGCCATTTAAATACTTTTACTAACTTTTTTTGCAAATTTATGCATTATTTTTAAAATAGCGGTTGACAAGACTGCTGGTCTTACCTAAAATACGCACACTCTTAGCGAGGGGCTATAGCTCAGTTGGTAGAGCNNGGTCAACGGTTCGACTCCGTTTAGCTCCACCATACTATTTATCGCAACGTTTAGTTTACTGACACTTTGATAAATACTCGCTAGTAGGACGATATCAGCACCTAGGCAAGGCTTGATCTATTAATAGATAAGCACTCTGATATTGTGAAGTACTGTTGTAATGCTATTGTAAAATAGTGATTATGATACTCTATGCGTCCCCATCGTCTAGAGNNGGCCTAGGACACCGCCCTTTCACGGCGGTAACGGGGGTTCGAATCCCCCTGGGGACGCCACTATTCGGCGTCAATGATTAGCACTTTTGCTTAGCGCCTTTAAGCATCAGATTAGACTAATAAGCGCACAATAAAAAATCCTAGTCATCATACGGTGACTGGGATTTTTTACGTCTGTTAGTTTTGTTATAGTCAGTTTATTATGGTTTGGATAAGCTGAAGTTACTATATCAACGATCATAGCAAGAGACAAATTCTCTAATCGCCCAACCCCATTGTCTGTATTCTCCTTGATAGTACCCTTCTAGATACACCCAAGGACGGTCTTTATTATCGTAAGTGGTTTCTGTGATATAAACTTCACGATCGTTACGTAGTTTATTGATAATCTTACCATTTGGTTCATCGCGGATATTTAACGGTGTTTCAGTCGGATCTGTTACTTCGCAAACTCTCTCAGCATGCGCGGCACTTAACCCAGCAGTCGTAGCAAAAATAGATAAAGCAACGGTATAAGCCAAACTTCTCATCTCAAATCCTTGTTATCAACAAAAGTTTTATTTACTTCTGATATATTATCAGAGTTCAAACTGCAATTTTTGCGATTTTCATAATATATTTACATTTTATCCATTTCACAGAGCTTGAGTGTAGAATGTGTATTATGCTTTCTAAAATTAGTATTTATTGAGTAATTTACTCTATTGCTAACACAGCCAATGCTATCTACTCTGTAATAATTTTATAAAATGTATAAAAGTTTTATTACATTACACATGGATAATTAGGTTTATTAAAACAAAGGGATTTACGATGTTTGGTATCGAGAATTACCTAGGGTTTGTCTTGGCGGCTATCTTGTTAAACCTGACCCCTGGCAGCGATAGCATGTATATCATCACCCGCAGTATTTCACAGGGGCAAACGGCGGGGTTTTATTCCGTGCTTGGTATTATCTCAGGGATTTTAGTACATACGTTATTGGCGGCGCTGGGCTTATCCGTTTTACTGGCCAACTCTCCTACCGCATTTATGATTGTTAAATATATAGGTGCTAGCTATTTGTGCTATCTAGGCGTCAAAATGCTTATGAGTAAACAGCAGCCTTTGATAGGCGCGAGTTTACAAGAAAACGGAAAACCTTCTTCTGCTAAGACTTTAGATTATTGGCAAATATATAAGCAAGGTATGCTCACCAATACCTTTAATCCAAAAGTCGCGCTATTCTTTTTGGCTTTCTTTCCGCAATTTATCAATCCTAACTATGCGAATAGCACCTTGTCCTTTTTACTTTTGGGACTAACCTTTGCCATCACTGGTTTTATATGGTGTTTATGTTTGGCATTACTGGCGTCAAAATTCAGTGAAAAGCTGCGAGAGAATCCAGCTATCGAATCTATTTTAAATAAAATTAGTGGAGTGGTGTTTATTGGCTTAGGTATTAAGCTATTGACTGAGAAGGGTTAAAGGTAAAAATAACGAATTAAAAAGTATTGCGCATAAAAAAGCCCAGTCATCACGACCGGGCTTTTCTTATTCTCACTTTAATTAAATATTACGCTGCGTTTTTGCTCTCAGCAGCCAGCTGACGTAGTACATAGTGCAATACGCCGCCATGACGCACGTATTCGCGCTCTTTTGGCGTCTGTAGCATGACGTTTACCTCAAAGGTTTCAGTTGAACCATCAGCACGGGTCGCCGTCACTGTTGCGGTTTTACTCTCACCATTATCAAGGCCTGTGATACTTAGCACTTCAGAACCGTCTAGGTGATAAGTATCGGCGTTTTCATCATCTTTAAAGGTTAATGGCAACACGCCCATACCAACTAAGTTTGAGCGGTGAATACGCTCAAACGAGCTGGTCAATACCGCTTTTACGCCGAGCAAAATCGTACCCTTCGCTGCCCAGTCACGGCTTGATCCAGACCCATATTCTGCACCGCCAAGTACCACAAGTGGGCGCTGATCTTCTTTATACTTCATTGCCGCGTCATAGATGGGCATTTCTTCGCCGTCTTGGAGTGTGGCGTTGTCGCCTTTAAAGTAGTAAGTATAGCCGCCTTCTTTACCGCCCATCATCTGGTTTTTGATACGGATATTGGCAAAAGTACCGCGGGTCATGACCGCATCGTTACCACGGCGTGAGCCATAACTATTAAAGTCGGCTGGCATCACACCACGCTCTTGCAAGTACTTACCCGCAGGAGAATTAGCATCGATATTACCAGCTGGCGAGATATGGTCAGTGGTGATTGAATCGCCAAATAGACCCAAGATACGCGCGCCTTCGATATCAGGGATACCTTCTGGCTCCATGGTCATGCCATCAAAGAACGGTGGGTTTTTGATATAAGTAGACTTTTCGCTCCATGGATACAGCTGACTATCGGCTGAGCTAATGGCGTTCCATGCAGCACTACCGTCAAATACTTCGCCGTAGTTTTTACGGAACATATCGGCGTCGATATTATTGGCAATTAATTCATTAATTTCATCAGACGTTGGCCAAATATCCTTTAGGTAGACATCGTTACCGTCTTGGTCTTGTCCTAGCGGATGGGTGGTCAAGTCAATATCAACCGTCCCTGCCAGCGCATAAGCAACCACCAGCGGTGGCGACGCCAAGTAACTGGCCTTGACGTGCGAGTGAATACGCCCTTCAAAGTTACGGTTACCCGATAACACCGCAGCGGCAACCAAATCGTTTTCTTTGATACCTTGTTCAATCGACTCTAAGAGTGGGCCTGAGTTACCGATACATGTGGTACAACCATAACCAACCAAATAGAAGCCTGTTTTCTCTAGCTCATCCATCAGTTTGGTTTTTTCAAGATAATCGGTAACAACTTTTGAGCCTGGTGCCAATGAGGTTTTTACCCAAGGCTTGGCTTTTAAACCTTTGGCAGCGGCTTTTTTCGCCACCAAACCAGCACCAATCATCACCGCCGGGTTTGAGGTGTTGGTACAAGAGGTAATCGCGGCGATAACCACCGAACCATCACGCAGTTTGTGGCTCTTATCATCGATATTAACGTCAGAGAAGACATTAGGCTTGGCATATAGTCTATCGGCTTGCTCTTGCTGCGCACCTTCTTGGTCAAAGCGCACCTTACCATCGATTTCTGACTTACGGTCTTTGGTCATTTTCTCTAGCGTTTCGCCAAACTTCTCATGCATATCAGACAAATTGATACGCTGCTGTGGCAAGTTAGGACCGGCAAGGGCTGGTTTCACCGATGATAAGTCCAGCTCAAGCTTACTTGAATACGTCGCCGCTGGGGTATCGGCATCGTGCCATAAGCCTTGTGCTTTGGCATATTTTTCAACCAGCTCAATCTGACTTTCTTCACGACCTGACAGACGCAGATAATCAATCGCCATTTGGTCAATCGGGAAAATACCGCAAGTCGCACCGTATTCTGGTGACATATTAGCAATGGTTGCACGGTCAGCGAGTGGCATACTGTGTAAACCTTCGCCATAAAATTCGACGAATTTACCTACCACACCGTGAGCACGTAACATCTCAACCACGCGTAGTACCAAATCCGTTGCGGTCACGCCTTCGGTCAATTTGCCTTTGAGCTCAAAACCGACCACTTGTGGAATGAGCATTGAGGATGGCTGACCAAGCATCGCCGCTTCCGCTTCGATACCGCCGACACCCCAACCGAGTACGCCAATACCATTAATCATCGTCGTGTGACTGTCTGTACCAAATACCGTATCTGGATACGCGGTCAGCTCTCCGTCTACTTCAGCAGCCATTACCACGCGCGCTAAATATTCTAAGTTAACCTGATGCACAATACCGGTTGCTGGTGGCACAACGACAAAGTTTTTAAAGGCGTTCTTGCCCCAATGTAAAAACTCATAACGCTCATTATTGCGCTTAAACTCAATTTTCTCGTTTAAGTCTAGCGCATCTTCGCGGCCATAAGCGTCGACCTGTACTGAGTGGTCAACCACCAACTCACTTGGAATAAAGGGGTTAATTTGCTCGGCACGACCGCCAAGCTCAACGACCGCATCACGCATCGCTGCCAAATCCACCACTGATGGTACACCAGTGAAATCCTGCAGGACCACACGCGCTGGCATAAAGGCGATTTCTTTTGACGCTTCTGCGCCAGCATCCCAATTGGCAACGGCTTCGATATGGTTTTTGCCGACAGATTGACCGTCGTCTTCATTACGCAGTAGGTTTTCTAAGACGATTTTCATGCAAAATGGCAATTTGCTAATGTTCTCGTAAGTGTCAGTCAGCTTTGGCAAGCTATAATAAGCATGCTCCTTGCCAGCGACTGCAATCGTGTCTTTTACATTAAAAATATCACTCATGGTAGCTTCCTTATCGTTGTTATAGATCCTAAGCATAAATCCTTATGCCATTAATACGATTGTGAATGCATGGCAATTTATGCTGATAACTGGTGGCTTATTTCTTCTTAATTTAAATGAATGTGCTTAAATCGAATGGCGACACCTATTTTTTAATAAGCGCTCGTTTTTAACAAGTGCTAAGTACAGTAGTTAACGGTGCTTTTATTTGAATAAATGTTTATTGATAACGGTGAGGTGAACAAAATCGCCATTAACAAAAGATATATGCATCTGTTTAGCGTTTAACTGTAACGTCCTTTTACCATAACAAATAAGCAGCACTTTGTTAACGACTAGATGGTGTTGAATCGTGGCACAATCGTAACCACGACAATGCTTTAGCAGTTAAAATTCAACGTTTACCGGACAAGGTGTGCCCATATCTTTTAACTTTGACTACGACGACCGCTCCGAAAGACGTGGCTATCATCATAAAAGCTCGGCTGGACATTTTCTGCCCAATAGTATGGCACGCCCAAAATGGGCAATGGCGACAGTTTGCGCGGGGTGACATCCGGCTGTGATAAAAGCGCGTCCATATAATCGGCCACTTTTTGATCCAAATGATTGATACGCTCAGATAGCGATAGGGCAAAAAATTCTTGCGTGACATTTATCACGATACTATGGGCGCATAATGCTTTGCGTGGGTACAGTAGCTTTTCTAACAGTGCATGACCAAAAATATAAACTGCTGCTTGAGCTTGTTTATTAAGTTGCTTTGGCTCGTCCCATTTGTCACGCGGTGCAACCAAACTTTCCTGCCAATTAAAATCAATCAACGCCTTACCGATACTAGACTCAGCGGTGACCAATATCGCGCCATTTTCATCAAAGACGGTAATGGTATCGCGGACACGGCCGCGACTGGCGCCAATACCTTGCTCCTTAATCTCAAGCATATGATAATAATTCAGCAGGGCTTTAGTCTTGGGAAAGGTGAGCCAAATACTACCGTTAAATAAATCATGCAAATTATCACGGGTGGGGATATTACCGGTGGTGCCGATAAAGCGCTCGTACGCTTCGCCTTCTGGCAGCTCATTTTGTGAAACGAATTGTAAGGTGTGCGCTTGATTGTTTAGCGCAGGTTTGGTTTGCGGTAATGGCTGTTGTAAATCATCAGCATGCTTCTGTAATGCGCTATTTAAAACCTTGGCGATGATATCAGGCGTCTGTTCGAGTTTATCTGTCTGAGCAGGGTCATTTTTTAAGCCGCTTAGCGGTGTAATGGATTTACTTATATAGCCTAACTGGTTTAAATGACACAGCCATGGCGCTTGCCAGTCAATAGCAGCAAAGCTGTCATCAAGCTTGCTGGCGCATGCAAATGGTTTATTAATAGATGCATCAGAAGTAGCATTTCGATAAAGCTTGGCAGGTAAATCGGTGGCGGTCATGTTCATTATCTCTATTAGACGACTGGCGTGGCTATGGTATCATGGAGCGCTTTTTTACGGCTAGACAAGCCGCTTGAAATACAAATTTCGTGCGCTATTTATTGATGAGTTTTTATGGCTAATTTTAACACCCACTTAAATGTTGCATTCATGGCAAGTGGTACGATGAGTCTTGCGGTTTATAAAGCGGGCTTGATTGATGATTCAGGGTTTTTGATGTGCGCGGCACTCGGTACCATCGGAGGACTGTTGCCTGATTTGGATTCTGATAATTCGACGCCGATTAAGCTTGGGTTTAATATTACCTCGTTTATGTTTGCCTTTGGTCTGGTGATGCATTGGCGCAGTGAGCTGAGTTTATTGGCGCTCATTGCATTGTGGCTGGCGGGCTACGGCTTTATGCGTTATGTGGTATTTTCGATTTTTACCAACATGACCGTGCACCGCGGCGTCATTCATTCGGTACCCTACATGGCGATAATGGGACTCGGGATGACCTATATCAGCTACGATATTTTAAACTTACCGTTGACGGTTAGCTGGTTTTACGGCTTGTTCTTATTTGGCGGCGCCATGGTACATTTGGCATTGGATGAGCTATATAGTGTGAATTTGTCCAATATGAAAATGAAGCGCTCATCGGGTACAGCGATGAAGTTTTATCAGCATAAAGATAAATGGTGGTATCTGCTCCTGTACGTCATCCTTGCGCTCTTGGTATATTTTGCGCCGCCATTTGCTGAGTTTTGGCAGCAGCTGCGTGACCCCGAACCTTGGGCAAAGCTTAAACTGGGACTATGGCCAGAATTGATAAAAAACTGGCTCAATTAAAATTTATAGAACCGTTAAAAAATGAATAATACACGAGTAAATAATGTCACTTTCCCTACCAATCTGCCCTTGCCAAATTAACCCAGTCTCAAATGCAAATGCTATTGGCGCACCGCTACTTTATCAAGATTGCTGCCAGCCTTATCATGACGGGCTTTTAAATAACGAAGCTGATAAAGATAATGGCGCAAAGCCTGACTCTGCTGAACGTCTTATGCGGTCGCGTTATAGCGCCTTTGTCTTGATTAAACCAGAATACATCGTCAAGACAACGCTACCCGCACAGCAAGCATTACTTGATATCAAGGCTATTGAGTCTTGGGCAAAAAAGACGGTTTGGGCAGGATTGGAAATCATTACGCACACGCCGAAGTTGGGTAAACGTCATGCGCAGGTTGAATTTAAAGCTTATTTTAAGACCAATGAGAACTTGCAAGCACATCATGAGTTATCTGCCTTTGTAAAAGTAACAGACAAAAACAGTAATAATGCGCGTTGGTACTTCCTCGACCCAACTGTTTCTATGTCCGTCAGCCAGAAACAGCCCTGTATTTGTGGCTCGGGTGAGAAATTTAAGCGCTGTTGTGGCGCTTATATCTAACTGATATTTAATCAACATTAAATACTTGCCAATTCTAAACACTCGCCCCAACCGCCCGTGCTACCGCAATGCCTTCGTCAATGGTTAAAAACTTACGCTGGCTTGGACTGTCTTTATAAATGACATCGCCATCTTGGAATATCAGGCATTCATTGACGGCTAACTGTTGCCACTTTTCATTTTCAGTCAATGGCACGGTGACCAATATCGTAACTTTATCGCTGTCGGTAGTCACATCACCAAAGTTAATGGCCAAATCATCATCAGCAAGCTTTGCTTCGCCAAACGGTGCTTTACGCGTGAGATAAAACAATAAGCTACCAGCATAAGCCAGCTGCCACCGACCGTTTGAAATTAGGCAGTTAAACAAACCGTTTGCGGATAGATAACGACATTGAGTGGTTAAAAAATTAAACAGCGTTTGATCATCGGGGCGAGTTTTAAAGCTGCTTTTTAGGCGATTAACGAGATAACAAAACGCCATTTCAGAATCGGTATTACCGACTGGCTGGCAATGTGAGGCATTGCCATTGTCTTGCAGGCGCTGACAGCGTTTGATAAATTCGCTATTCATCTGTCCGTTATGGGCAAAAACCCACTGCTCGCCCCAGACTTCGCGGACGAAAGGATGGGTATTGGCCAAGCAATTCTGCCCTTGGGTCGCTTTACGAATGTGGGCGATGACGTTCATGGCTTTAATCGGATAATTATTCACCAAATCAGCCACGGGCGATAGATGGCTCGGATGATTGTCATGAAACAGTCGCAAACCAGTCGAAGCGTTGGCTGTTTTATCATTATTGGCACATTCACTGCGCTCAAAAAACGCAATACCAAAGCCATCTTCGTGGCTGTCGGTCATGCCGCCGCGACGACGAAAGCCTGCAAAACTAAAACCAATATCGGTTGGGGTATTACAGTTCATTCCTAAGAGTTGACACATTTATACTTCACCGCCGTTGTTGTCTTTTGCAGAATTTAAAGGAGGGTTTAGAGTAGCTTCTGACACTTCATCAAACATCTCATAAGGCGTTGCCCCATCGGTATCGATATTCGCCAAAATACGCTGCGCATGCGCCAAATCTATATCTTGTATCCACAGCACAATCCCAGAATTCATACCGGGCATGGCACTCAGCGGTTGCAGTGACACCGTAATGCCGTTGTTACGCAGCAGATTGGCATGCAGCTCGCCTTGCATATTGGTATCGTAGCGTGCCAGTTTGTGCCAGTTATCAACTTGATCGGTCATGGGATCCGCCTTTATGGTTTTGATACAGGAATGGTCGAACAATAACAATCTATGCTAATTGGTCGAGCGTATATTCTTTAATTGCAAAATCACTGCTATTACTTAATTTATCACGTGCTTGCTCAGCTTGGGTGATATTGCTAAAAATACCGATTATCTGAGTGTTTTTTTGCGCCGCTGATTGATTATTTAACAATACAAAAACCGTATTTTGTTCTTTTTCAACATGTGACCAATGATAAGCCGCTAAGCGTTTCATCAGGTCAGGGTTTTTGACCATGATATTATCGCCAGTGCGACCTTCGGTACGGTTATAGTGGATAACGTTTAAACGCAATAGCCAAAAAATCACCGCCGCCTTGGCGAGCATCACTGGTAAAGCGCGTTTTTCATCTTCGCCAAGCTGACGTTTTGACTCATAGCCTTGCAAAAAAGCCGCCATTTTACTGCGATCAAAATTGACGGTTTCGCCTTGCTCGGCATCGCCCCAAGTCGTACAAAAATCATTAATGGTAATGGCAATATCCATCACATAATGCTCGACGCTGACTTCGGTAAAGTCTAACAATCCCGTTAAACGCGCTGCGCCTTTTTGGCTATTACTTAACGATAAGTCCCATAAGGTATTATCAGCGAACATGTCTAAATGGCATAAGCCTTTTGGCAACGTCGCAAGCGGTAATTCGCTATATGACTGCCAAATATCGCTCATGAGCTTGGCTTCGTCACCCGGCATAAACTGCATTTCACGGTCGCGTACTTCCGCCCATGGGTATAAAGGCACGCCATATTCTTCCGCAGGTTGCAGTGCTTGTAAGGTCTCATGCAGCATGGCTAAAGCGGCGCCAATTTCGTGACACATCGCTTGCGTCGTCTGCTGTGGATGCGCGCCAGCCAGACAAGGCACGAGGGTAATCGCTTTATTATCGTAGCGTATGACATAGCCTTTTTCTGCGCTATCAGCGCCTAAATCAAGCAATGCTAACGGCGCAGCGACTGGCAATTTACCATCCAGTTGATTAAGGATAACCGCCATTTTTTCGATGTCTTCTGGTGGACGCTCTTCAAATAAAGTAAATACATAAGAGTGCGCGCCATCTACATCATCAGTCGTCTGAATAAACCAGTTAGAGTTTTTGATACCTTGGGTAATCGGAATGGCACGCGCAAATGAGACGCCAAAACGCTGGCAAAAAGCGGCAAACTGGTCATCGGTTAACTGGGTATAGACGGACATGACATCTCACTTATGGCAATTAAAAGAAGGTAAATAGGATAAATATCGACGGTAATGACAGTGATTGTACCGCGCATGAGCAAACTTTGGTTAAAAGCATAATAATCTTGCGAAAAGCTGCCTGATATGGCGGTGATTTTGCTAGACTAGTGCGTAAAAGAATGAATTGATTATAAGGCGAAAACCCCTATGTTAGCAAAGCGTATCATTCCTTGTTTGGATGTGGATAATGGCCGTGTAGTCAAAGGCGTACAGTTTGTCGACATCAAAGACGCCGGCGACCCTGTCGAAGTCGCTAAGCGCTATAACGAGCAAGGCGCCGATGAGATTACTTTTTTAGACATTACGGCGACCAATGATGAGCGCGACACCACTTATCATACCGTTGAGCGTATGGCTGAAACTGTGTTTGTACCACTAACAGTTGGTGGCGGTGTGCGTAAAATCGCTGATATTCGTAATTTGCTCAATGCAGGCGCGGATAAAGTAGCGATTAATTCAGCAGCGGTATTTACCCCTGAGTTCGTTGGGGAGGCGGCACAGAAATTTGGTAATCAATGTATCGTCGTGGCTATCGATGCCAAACGCGTTGAAGATATTGAAGTTGATGGCATCATCATGCCGCGTTGGGAGATTTTCACCCACGGTGGTCGTAAGCCAACCGGTATTGATGCGGTTGCTTGGGCAAGTAAAATGGCTGCTCTCGGCGCTGGCGAATTGCTGGTCACCTCAATGGATGGTGACGGTACCAAAAAAGGCTATGATTTGGCTTTAATGAAGCAGATTACCAGCCGTGTGAATGTGCCCGTCATTGCTTCGGGCGGCGTTGGTAACTTACAACATTTAGCAGAAGGCGTATTAGAAGGCGGAGTCGATGCCGTACTTGCGGCCAGCATTTTTCACTTTGGCGAATATACCGTGCAAGAGGCCAAAGCATATATGGCCGCGCAAGGCATACAGATGCGTCTTTAAGATTGCTAAAATATCAATGCCTATGCAAAAAATGGTATCATAGCGCTACTTATTTATTTTTTTCAGTTAACTATTGAAAACAATCGAGATTTTACATAAAAATTTTGTTTTAAACGCTACTTACCCAAAGGATTTTCTTATGTCAAATTTACAACAGCAGCGCAATGATATTACCCATATCGATGGCAATTTACATCAAAATGAAGATGCGCGCATTGGTATCGTCGTCGGTCGTTTTAACGGTTTTGTCGTTGAGTCATTGGTAGATGGCGCAATCGATGCCCTACTTCGCCATGGCGTATTGGGTAGCAACATTACCGTGATTCGCGTGCCGGGTGCTTTTGAGTTGCCACTCGTTGCTCAGCGCGCCGCTGAGTCTGATCGCTTTGATGCCATCATTGCGTTAGGTGCGATTATCCGTGGTAGCACGCCGCATTTTGACTTTGTGGCGAGCGAATCTGCCAAAGGTTTAAGCAGCGTTGCAATTGATTATAATATCCCTGTTGCCAACGGTGTATTGACCACTGACAGCATCGAGCAAGCGATTGAGCGCTCTGGTACCAAAGCCGGTAATAAAGGCTCAGAAGCAGCGATGGTTGTGCTTGAGATGCTAGCGGTTCTATCACAGTTAGACATTGCTGATGACTATGATAATAATGATGACGCATAATTAAATCTTCATTTTATAAAGCTTTATTCGTTATTTAATTGGCGCTGCGACTGATGTCACTTTTGATATAGACCGCAGCGCCAATATGATAGTACAAAGCACTATAAACAGTTCTATAAAGCACCGTTTTAATATCTGACTGTCACAGCCTGCCAGTCGTCTACTATTTAACAACTTTTATACTATTTCTTACAACTTGCTGTCTTTGCCAAGCTTGTTATTTGCGCCAAGATACTTGTTTAAAATAATAGTTATTTAAAATTTAGGTATTGACCCCCTATGACTGACCAACTCAAGCGCGCCATTAGCGCTGCAAAAACCGCCCAAGCCAATGATGCACAAGCTGAAGCTACTCGTATCGCGAGCAGCAGCGCGGGTGAGCAAACCTTTGATATGAGTGAAACGTCTTATAAGACTAGCCACACTGCTGTGCGTAAGGCTCGTCGCTTTGCGATGCAAGGCCTATATGAGTGGTTGGTTACCGATCGCCGTTTTGATATCGATGGCAAGCTTGGCTGGAAGGACAATGCGCCGCATGATATCGCTGCCCGTACGCGCGCGACCAATGCCATGCATACCGTTCATATTGGCTACTATCATGAAATGATGCGCGATATTCCAGAGCAGATTGACGCTCTCGATGCGCTAATCAGTCAGCACCTTGATCGTGACATCGACAAACTCGATACCGTCGAACATGCCATTTTATTGATTGGTGCGTATGAGCTACAAAACCGCTTAGAGATTCCCTACAAAGTCGTGCTTGATGAAGCGATGAAGCTAAACAATCACTTTGGCGCTACTGACGCCCATAAATTGATTAATGCCGTCCTTGATAAAATGGCGATTGAATTGCGCGCGCTTGAAGTCGATGCCGATAGCAAAGCCAATCTACGCACCTCACAAAAAGCGGCGACACAAGCAAATACTAAGCAGGCTGAAGTTCAATCTGCAGCTGTTGAAGAAGCCAGTGAAAGCACTGCTGAGTCTGAACTCGACAGCACGTCAACTGCTTCAAACAAACCACGTATCAGTGCCAATAATGCCAGTGTTAAACGTAATAGCGCGAGTAAAGCCCTAGCGAATATTATGGACTATAAGATCAATAAGAAAAACGACGCCGCAAAAAATGAAGCGCCAAATAATATTGTTAATGACAAATCTGCAGAAGAAAGCACTGTAGAAGAAAACACATCTACCAATGATGTTAGCAATGATGTTAGCAATGATAAGAATAGTAACGCAGCTGACGTAGGCTTACATGATTCAAACCTTGTTACTCCTAATGAAAACAATAAAGACTAGCCATGAACGAGTTTGAGCTGATTGAGCGTATATTTTCGCAAATGCAAGCTGCACCGTCATCGTCCAGCACTGCCGAAGCACGCAATGTCGAAAAAGGCATTGGCGATGATGCGGCAGTAATGAGCTTGCCTGTAGGTGCGCGCTTGGTTAGTTGTATTGATACTCTCGTTCAAGGACGGCACTTTAGCGCTGATTGGAATGACGTAAACCAGTTAGCCTTTCAAATCGGCTATAAAGCGGTCGCGGTTAACGTCTCCGACGTTGCCGCGATGGGCGCAACGCCACATAGTATTCTATTGGCATTGGCCTTACCTGAGCGTTTGGCCAATGAGCAATGGCTGACTGAATTTGCTAAAGGTTTATTTCACGCCTGCCAGCTATTTGGTATCACGCTTATTGGCGGTGATACCACGCGCAGTGATAGATTAGTGCTTAGTGTCAGCGCGCAAGGATTACTGGCTGCAAACATTCCGGCTGTCTACCGCTCAGGCGCGCAAGTCGGCGATAAAATCTATGTCTCAGGGTCGCTTGGCGATGCTGCTTATGCGCTACAGCATCCTAATACTGCTATCGGTATTGAGCTTGCCCATCGGCTGCATATGCCAACGCCGCGTATTGCCTTAGGGGCAGCAGTGGCAACAATTGGCGCAACTTCGATGATAGATATCTCTGATGGTCTGTATCAAGACCTTGGGCATATCTGTGAGCAAAGCGCCGTTGGTATGCGCATTTACCTTGAGCAGCTGCCTACCAGTAAAGCATTGGCAAGCGTTGGTCTGTCTGAGCGCCTATTATGTCAGTTGGCAGGCGGTGATGATTATGAGCTGGCTTTTACCTTGCCTGCCCATATCGAGCCACCGATTGATAATAATAGCGACACGCCTGTGACCTGTATCGGTGAAGTCATAGCCGCAAACAAGGCAGATACTGCTAAAAATGTACGACCCGAGATTTTTTATCAAGGCCTAGCAGTCACACCGACGCATCCCGCCCCATTTCCTACTTGGCCCAATCTGACGGGTTACCAACATTTTGCAGGTTAACCCATGATTGATCACAACCTATCTAAGCCTGATATCCGACAAGCCAATGATTGCCCGCCTCTACCCGCCAATGCCAGCGCGTTTGATCGTTTGGTTTATTGGCTTGGTATCGGTCTAGGTAGCGGTCTGCCGCGCCGTGCACCCGGCACTTGGGGTACGGTTGGCGCTTTAATCGTTGCGATACCATTATTAAGCCTAGGCTTTGTGCCGTTTTTGATTATTACCATTTTAGCTTGTTTGCTTGGTAATTCGATATGCGGTCGTACCTCAGAGCTGATGGGCGGTCATGATAACCCGCACATCGTTTGGGATGAGTGGGCTGGTATGTGGCTTACATTACTACCGCTATCTTATATGGGAATCGCCAATGGCAGTTTTTGGCAAAATATCACCCAAATCCCTACTATCGTAGCCATTATTATCGCCTTTATATTATTCCGCTTTTTTGACATTATTAAGCCGCCACCGATTGGTTGGGCAGATAAAAAAGTCGCAGGCGGCCTCGGTATTATGCTCGATGATATTATTGCGGGAGTGATGGCGGCAGCCGTTTGGGTGATTATTTATACCTTTATCTTCTCTTTTAGCTTTTAATCTTAAGTTTGTCCTTTAAACCTCAAATAAATGTTTTTACAATAAATAATTCTACTTTATCGCCTTTTATATCGCTCACCTATTTAGCGGTTAGATTTTCTGAACGCCTGCTGTTCAATTTATATATATAGGCAGCTAATGTCATAATCAGTTTACAAAGATGTCACGACATAGCGTTTTAGTTAAATCGTAATTTGCGTTATAATTCAGAATTATATTTTGTTACATTTGTAGGCTCTCTTTTAGGAATACTATGACAGCTCCTCTTTCGGTAATTATCCTCGCGGCTGGTAAAGGCACGCGTATGCAGTCGGCTAAGCCAAAAGTGCTACAGACACTAGCTGGCAAGTCGTTACTCGGTCATGTGCTTGATACTTGTCATCAATTGACCGTTGATGACACTATTATTGTACATGGTTTTGGCGGCGAGCAAGTGCAAGCAGATATTAATGCACAATATGCGCATTTGCCGATTACGTGGATTGCCCAGACTGAACAATTAGGCACAGGCCATGCAGTAAAAGTCACCCTATCTGAGTTACCACAAGAAGGCCAAAGTCTGATTTTATATGGTGATGTGCCATTGGTCAGTTGCCAGACGTTGACAGCTTTAAAATCTGCCAATACTGATGGTATGTCGATGTTGACCTTGACGGTAGACAATCCGTTTGGTCTTGGTCGTATCAAACGCGATAAAGATGGCAATATTGAAGCCATCGTTGAGCAAAAAGATGCCAGCGCCGATGAACAAAAAATCCAAGAGATTAATAGCGGTATTTACTGCGTTGATAATGCATTATTGCATAAATATCTGCCAAAGCTGTCTAACGACAATGCGCAGCAAGAATACTATCTCACCGATATTGTTAAGATGGCGGTTGCTGAAGGCATCAATATTGTCGCCATCGAGCCTGAACATAGCTTTGAGATTGAAGGCGTCAATAACCGCCAACAGCTTGCCAGCTTGGAGCGTACGTGGCAAGGTAAGTTGGTTGCTGACCTGCAAGAAGCTGGCGTCCAGTTTGCTGATCCGACGCGCGTTGATATTCGTGGCAGCTTGATCGCAGGCCAAGATGTATTCGTCGATGTGGGCGTTGTGTTTGAGGGTGATTGTGTCTTAGGTGACAACGTTTATATCGAAGCTGGCTGTGTGATTAAAAATGCGCACATTGGTAATGCCTGTCACCTAAAGCCGTACTGCGTCATTGACAGTGCGCACATTGGTAACGGCGTCGATATTGGACCTTTCGCCCATTTACGCCCTGATACTGTTTTGTCTAATAACAGTAAAGTAGGTAATTTTGTCGAGATTAAGAAATCGACTATCGGTCAAGGTAGCAAGGTCAATCATCTAAGTTATGTGGGTGATGCGACGGTTGGAACAAATGTCAATATCGGTGCGGGCGTGATTACCTGTAATTACGACGGCGTCAATAAATCGCAAACCATCATCGAAGACAATGCCTTTATTGGCTCTAACGCCAGCTTGGTTGCGCCAGTTACCATTGGTGATACCGCTACGGTTGCGGCAGGCTCAGTGATTACCAAAGACGTCGATGATAGCGCCTTAGCCTTTGGCCGTGCGCGCCAAACACAAAAAAATGACTTTCAGCGTCCAACCAAAAAATAAAGGCGGCGCTGATAGTTGACTCGATAAAATGATGGTAAAACCACTAAAGCAGTACGACAATAATTTGTGGTGCTGCTTATTTATATTTACAGATTAATGATTATCCATGTGTTGGCAACTTTCAAAATCACATGGTATGAAAACATAAAATTTAAGGAATAATTATGTGTGGAATCGTTGGAGCAGTTGCTGAGCGGAATATTGCCAATATCTTACTTGAAGGCCTTAAACGCCTAGAATACCGTGGTTATGACTCTGCTGGTCTGACTGTTATCCGTAATGGCGAGCTACATCGCGAGCGCCAAGTGGGCAAAGTACAAGCGTTGGTCGATGCCGTCGCCGTCAATCCTGAATTTTTCGACGGTCATATCGGTATTGCACATACGCGCTGGGCCACGCATGGCGAACCTGCACAGCGTAACGCCCATCCACATGTATCTGGTAAAATCGCCGTGGTACACAATGGTATCGTTGAGAACTATGCTGAGCTAAAAGAAGAGCTGATTGCTAAAGGCTACGAGTTTACCTCGCAAACTGATACCGAAGTCGTCGCTCATCTAATCAATGATATCTACAAAAATAAGCCTGATTTACTAGAAGCGGTACGCGCAGTTATTCCGTTATTACATGGCGCGTTTGCCCTTGGCATTGTGCATATTGATTGCCCAGACGAGCTGATTACCGTCCGTTTAGGGTCGCCTTTGGTCATCGGTGTAGGTATCGGTGAGAACTTTATTGCCTCTGATCAATTGGCGCTTTTGCCTGTGACCAATCGCTTTATGTACCTAGAAGAAGGCGATATCGCCAAATTAACCCGTAATAGTATTGAAGTTTATGCAGACGGCGTAAAAGTAAAACGCCAGATACACGAGATTGATGCCGCCCAGCATAATGCTGATAAAGGCGAGTTCAAACATTATATGCTCAAAGAAATCTATGAGCAGCCAGATGCGGTTGCCCGTACGATTGAGATGGCGTTAGACTTTGATGAGCCGTCTAAGCTGCGTGATGACTTTTTGCAGCGTCATGAAGCGCAGTTAAAAGGTATCAAGAATGTTCAAGTCATCGCTTGTGGCACCAGTTATCATTCAGGTTTGGTCGCAAAATATTGGTTTGAGAGCCTGATTCGCGTGCCGTGTTCGGTTGAAGTGGCTAGTGAGTTCCGCTACCGCAATCCAGTGGTCGTCGATGACACCTTGGTCATTTGCATCTCGCAATCAGGCGAAACCGCGGATACCTTATCGGCGCTACGCGATATCCAAAAACATACGCCAGCAGGCCTCGTCAGCTTGGCTTTATGTAATGTACCGACCTCATCTTTGGTACGTGAAACCGATATCTTTTTACCAACGCTTGCCGGCCCTGAGATTGGCGTTGCTTCTACCAAAGCCTTTACCACTCAGCTTGCCGCGTTGATGTTACTGGTATTAAAAGTGGGTGTTGTACAAACGCGTATGACAGGTGAAAAATTAACCACCTTGCTGGGCAAATTACAAGCGCTACGCGGGCAACTACATGCCAGCTTACAACTCGATGCGCCTATCAAAGTCATGAGTGAGCACTTTGAATATAAGAAAAGCTGCTTATTCTTAGGTCGCGGTTTACAATTCCCAATCGCCTTAGAAGGCGCATTGAAGCTAAAAGAAATCTCTTATATTCACGCAGAAGGCTATGCCGCCGGTGAGCTAAAACACGGCCCATTAGCGTTGGTCGATAAAGACATGCCTATCGTGGTGCTCGCGCCAAAAGACAGTATGTTTGATAAGCTAAAAGCAAACATGCAAGAGGTACATGCGCGTCACGGTGAGCTGTTTGTTTTTGCCAGTGAAGAAAGCAAGATGGTCGCAGAAGATAGAATGCACGTGGTTTATGTCCCTGAGGTTTGCGAGACGCTTGCCCCTATCGTTTATAGCGTACCGGTGCAGTTGTTGTCGTATCATGTCGCGGTGATGCGTGGTACGGATGTTGATCAGCCACGTAATCTCGCAAAATCAGTCACGGTCGAGTAAGATAAGTGTTTGATTTTAAAATATTTTTTTATCTTAATATTGTATAACACTAAGTGCTTTGCTGTCTAGTACCATATAGATAGCAAAGCACTTTTTTTATAATGGACATAAAAAATTTCAATAATTTGGATATATCTCAGTATATATATTATATTCAGCAGCAAAGTAACCCAGAGTTGATTATGTCCCTATTTCAATTTCAGAGTCAGCCTTATTTAAGTTGTCGCAAATGTCTTTTGTGACCTCAAAACTAGCCACCTTACTATCATCTAAATCGTAATAACTATACTGATAATCGAATCCCTTATTTATCCCTTGCATAACTTCTGCTTCTGCACAGGCTAACTTAGTATGTTCATTACGCATTGCCGTTTCAAGCTCTTTTCTTTCAGAAGCATTATAATCAGATATCTTTAGCCGATAACCGAAAGTAACCGTTGTTCCATCAAAATCAATCTTTTCTAACGTAGTGACTTCATCAATTACGCTTGGCAGCTCTCTTTTTAATGTATCAATATTACGATACATCTCCTGTACATCGCGCTCGTGATTGCTAGCTGTGGTAACCTTTTCATCACGAGCTAAAACCGAATTATCATTCGAACAGGCAATGACTGTGAGAAAAGATAAAAGTAGAATCAATGCTTTAAGTTTATTGAACATAATTATCTTTGTTGAACCTAATTAGCCAAAATAATATGATTAGGGCGCATCCTCATTCTAAATGAAAACACGCCCTATTATACAAACATGAATAATTAAACCAGCCCTTTATACAGAAAATAAAATCCCACCACCGTTAATAATACCGCAAAGCATTTTTTTAATAGTTCTGGCGATAGTATATGAGCGACTTTTGCGCCTAATTTTGCGGTAAAAAAGCTCATAATACTAATGCCTAAAAAGGCATAAATATGTACAAAGCCAATGGTATTAGGCACATCGACTTGCTGCTGCATGCCAAAAAACATAAACCCTAATGCACCGGCTATAGCAATCGGCAACCCGCACGCCGCTGAAGTCCCAACCGCTTTTTGCATCACCACATTATAACGCGTGAGATAAGGCACGGTTAAGCTGCCACCGCCAATACCAAAGATAGCAGAAGCGACACCAATAACCCCGCCTGCTGCTAATTGCTTAGGTTTTGAGGGTAGTACTGGATTGGCGTAGTTGGCGCTACTGACATCATTAGCGCCACTAGAATGATTAGCAACAGGTTTTTTACCGGCAAAAAACATCTTATAAGCAACCCACAGTAAAAAAACCCCAACAATCAGCTGAAGATACAACCCAGATATCTGCCCTGCAATCCCCGCGCCTAAGAAACAACCTAGCGCTAAACCTGGTGCCAGATTTTTAAACACCGGCCACATCACAGCGCCTTTTTTATTGTGTGCCATAAGCGAGCTGATAGAGGTGACAATAATAGTCGCCAATGACGTCCCTAATGCTAAATGCATAATGCTGTCAGGGCTGTAATCCATTTGGGTAAAAACGACAAACAATAAAGGCACAATAATCGTGCCACCGCCCACACCAAAAAGCCCGGCAGCAAATCCTGCTAGCGCGCCTATTATTAAAAAAATGAGTATTTCCACAGGATAGTTACTTCTCAGTTAGCTATAGTTTTAGTTAAATAACAAGGGCTTTAAAAGTAGGTTAAGCGATTTCTGTTTGACCCACTTGATGGTACGAGCGATTGAAATACACCAAACTTTCATCGCTCACACCTTGTTTGATGGCGACCACGCGGCACATAAAAATACTGTGTGTGCCGACTTGTTGAATGTCATCAATTTCACAATCAAAACTGACCAGCGCATCCTCTAAAACAGGGGCACCTGTGGTTAATGTCGTCCAAGCACCGTGACAAAAACGCTCTTCTGAGCATAGTTTGGAGGCAAAGGCATTAGATATGGGTTCGTGCTGCGTACCTAAGACATTGACACTTAACGTTTTGTTTTCAAGAAAATGTTCGTGTGAGCGCGAGCTCTGATTCATACAGACCAGCAAGGTTGGCGGTGTATCGGTCACGCTACAGACCGCCGAGGCGGTAAACCCATGACAGCCAGAGTCACCTTTTGTGGTGATCACATTGACCGCTGTCGGTAATAGAGACATGGCATCTCTAAAATCAGTTGCTTCAATCATGACTTAACTCCTAAATTTTAATCTTTAAGTACTTTAATCTTTAAGTACATTGATAACTGAGGTCACTCATGGGTTTAAACAAGGTAAGCTTTGTTAAGAAATGCTAAACGCTAAGCTCTTTACGTACAATAGCTGCACCTGCGCTCAAGGCTTGTAATTTGCTGCGTGCAACTTGGCGAGATAACGGTGCCATGCCGCAGTTGGTCGAAGGATAAAGCTTATCTGCATCGACAAACTGCAGCGCTTTACGTAACGTATCTGCTACTTCTTCCGGTGTTTCGATATTATTGGTTGCCACATCAATGGCGCCGACCATTACCTTTTTACCGCGAATCAGTTCAATCAAATCCATCGGTACATGCGAGTTTTGACACTCCAGCGAGACAATATCGATATTTGACTGCTGCAATTTTGGAAAGGCTTGCTCATATTGACGCCACTCTGTCCCTAAAGTTTTTTTCCAATCGGTATTGGCTTTGATACCGTAGCCGTAGCAAATGTGCACCGCCGTTTCACATTTTAGACCTTCAATAGCACGCTCTAAAGTGGCAATACCCCAGTCGTTAACATCATCAAAAAACACGTTAAACGCTGGTTCATCGAATTGAATGATGTCCACACCAGCCGCTTCTAAATCTTTCGCTTCTTGATTTAAAATTTTGGCAAATTCCCAAGCCAATTTTTCACGGCTTTTATAATGACCATCATATAAGGTATCAATCATCGTCATTGGGCCGGGCAACGCCCATTTGATAGGTTGATCGGTTTGCGAGCGTAAAAATTTAGCATCGTCAACAAACACAGCTTTTTGGCGACTTACGCTACCCACAACTGACGGAACACTTGCCTCATAACGATTGCGAATTTTAACTGTTTCACGCTTTTCGAAATCGACACCATCAAGATGTTCAATAAAGGTAGTCACAAAATGCTGACGTGTCTGCTCGCCATCACTGACAATATCAATCTCGGCATGCAGTTGTTCTTGCAATGAAACCCGTAACGCATCTTGTTTGGCTTCGAGCAGTTGCTCGCCCTCTAAAGCCCAAGGTGACCAAATTTTTTCCGGTTCAGCTAGCCAAGACGGTTTTGGCAAGCTGCCAGCGGTTGAGGTTGGTAATAATCTTTGTGTCGATAATAACTTTTGTGTTGGTAATAGCAGTGTCATAACATTTATCTTCTTATTTATTGGTATTCTCATTCCAGCTAGATTGATAGTATTTAAATTGAACGTATCTAGGTTGAAAATAGTTAGGCAGCGTACTCTTTATCCGCACATGCTTCTGCCGCGTGCTCATTCACCTCATAGCTTGCCGCCCATTCTTCAAGAATCGCTTGGTAAGGCTTGATAAACTGCTCGTGCGTAAACTTACCTTGCTTCACTGCCATCTGGCTACGCTCTTCACGGTCATAAACGATTTGCGTGAGTGAATAATCTTGGTACTTCAAACTGGGCTGATATACCTGACCTGCCGTCGAGTTGGCATTATAAATTTCAGGACGGTAAATCTTTTGGAAGGTTTCCATAGTTGCAATCGCACTGATGAGCTCAAGATCGGTGTAGTCACTCAGCAAATCACCAGCAAAATAAAACGCTAAAGGCGCAACACTACCAGCAGGCATAAAATAGCGCACGGTTAAGCCCATTTTATGAAAATAATCGTCAGTTAAAGAATATTCGTCTTGTCGGTATTCAACCCCTAACACCGGATGCTGGTTAATCGTACGATGATAGGTTTTACTGGTCGATACACTTAGGCAAATCACCGGCTGTTTATTAAACTCAGCTTGATAGGCTTCTGAATTCAATAAATACTGAAACAGTTTGCCATGTAAGTCACCAAAATCTGCCGGCGGTGGCGATGACGGGTTTTTATCGAAATGCTCTAATAGGACAACGCTAAAGTCATAATCGCGTACATAAGAGGAAAAACTATTACCAATCATACCGTCGATACGGGTATTGTCTTTATGGTCGACGATCGTGGTTTTTAGCGTTTCGATGACCGGAAAAGTATCGCCATTACCTTCAATATCTAAATCTGCTGAAATAATATCAACTTCAACAGAGTAACGGTCGGCGGTTGGGTTATCCCAATGCGCCAAAGCGTTAAAACGATTATTGATCATTCTTAGTGTTTTACGCAGATTTTCTTCACGCTGCTCACCGCGCGCCAAATTGGCAAAGTTCGTCGTCAGACGTGTGCTATCTGCCGGATGATAGTTTTCATCAAAACGAATGCTCGAGATGGAATATGTAAATTGTTTATTCATGATAATCCGCTACCCTATTCTCATTGTGTGAGATAAAACCAAATTTGTGTATGAGATAAATCATACCCGAACGCAGTCATGAATAAAAATGATACTATTTAAATCTAAGATGAGTTAAATTCACGTTGATAAGACAAGGTTATGGAATAGGACTTGGTAACTAGGAGCGTGGCAGAAGATTTTATGAATAATGATATTTTGAGTGATTTTTTTGCATTAGAAAATAATTAACGTGTTATATTCATATAAAAGAATATAAGGTAGTTAATTATGGATGACAAAAAATATCTCTGGCAGGCATTATGCGTGAGCGCTCTAATTTTTATATTAACAGCCATGCTTGCGGTTAGGTTTCTAGATATGTTGTAGTCAGCATGGCTTTAATTTGGGCTATGCCTTAAGTTTTGGCAATATTCTAAAAGTCGATCGTAATCCTAGTCCTTATGATTAACAGGGTGCAAAACCCTAAATCAACTACTTTCCGTGTGGTTGATCTAGCAGCTTTACCAGCACAAATTATTTTTCAATAACGACGCTTTCCTTCTCTTTACCATGCGGTATCAACCATTTGCCAAACCATCCTGATAAGTCGTCCATCAAGGTATAAACCACGGGAATGACTACGAGGCTTAATAGGGTTGAGGTGGCCAAACCACCCAATACCGCGGCAGCCATCGGACGACGGAAGGTAGGATCGGCATCTCCCCAACCAAAGACTAATGGCATCATGCCCGCACCCATCGCAATGGTGGTCATGATAATCGGCCGCGCACGCTTACGACAAGAATCGATAATGGCATCAAAACGCGCCAAACCTCGGCGCTGAGCAATCAATGCGTAATCGACCAACAAGATAGAGTTTTTGGTGGCGATGCCCATCAACATGATAAAACCAATCATCGATGGCATCGACAGACTACTTTTGGTAATCACTAAGCCGACAAAAGCGCCACCGATAGACAGCGGCAGAGCCATCAAAATGGTAAATGGCTGCAATATCCGCCCAAATAATAAAATCAGCACGCCTAAGATACAGACCACACCGACAGACATCGCAATCACAAAGCCACTAAATAGCTCAGCCATATTCTCGGCTTGTCCTTGGTCAATAATAGTAATAGAGGCCGGCAGCTGCTGCATACTGGGTATGGCTTTAACTGCTTGCACCAAGTCCCCAAGCTCGCCATTGGCAGGCTGCACGGTGATACTAATCGCCCGCTCACGATCAAGGCGGCTGATTTGTGCAGGTCCGGTACCAAAGTTTAACGATGCCACCTCACCTACCCGTACGCCTTGTCCCGGTGGTAAGGCGCTTGGCACATATAAGCCTTCTAATTGACTGACATTTTGTTTGGCAACATCTGGCAGGCGCACCACGATAGGAATCTGGCGTGTATCGAGATTGAGCTTAGATAACCGCTGCTCATAGTCACCAACAGTCGCCACACGTAAGGTAGTGGCGATATCTTGCGTGGTCACGCCTTTATCCGCCATCGCCAGTCTGTCTGGAGTTACCGTTAGCTCTTGACGCGGTAGACTGCGGTCACTGGTGACAGCGCCGGCACTTGGTAATGCACGAATCTCTGTCATTATTTGCTGCGCGGTTTGCTCGAGCAGTTGCGGATCGGTACTGGTCAAAGAAAAATTATAACCGGTCTCACCGCCACTCGATAAACCAACCGTAAAGCGTGCGCCGGGTACTTCTGAGAGCATGCTGCTTATCTGCCGTTCAATCTCTTGCTTAGAGGCACGCTCTGCGCGCGGAGCAAGTACGATATCTAAGCCCGCGATATTTTCAGCTTTGCCGCCTGAGCTGGCCTCTATTGCCGCTTGCGCTTCGCCTACCGAGGTAAAAATATGGCTCACTTCAGGCATGGCCAATATACGCTCACTAGCCATCGCCGCCACACGTTCGGTATCTTCTAGCGCTACATCTGGGGTTAGCTCAATCTCAACCCGCGTTTGGTCAATATCATTATCAGGAATAAAGGACGTTGGTAGTAATTTTACCAAAGCAAGTGATGCTACAAATAATATTAGCGTCGCACCCATGGTAATCCAGCGGTGATGCAGCGTCCAAGAGACCACTTTTAGATACCAATCCATGAGCGCGCTTTGTTTTTCGACATGCTTTTTTTCTGGTCGCAATATATAAGCGGCCATCATCGGGGTGATAAGACGCGCAACCATTAACGACGCAAATATCGATAAGGCGGCAGTCCAACCAAATTGCCGGAAAAACTGCCCGACAATCCCGCCCATAAAAGCTGTCGGTAAAAACACTGCAATTAGGGTAAATGTGGTCGCGACAACGGCTAAACCAATCTCATCAGCTGCTTCCATTGCCGCTTCATAAGGCGTCTTGCCCATGCGCAAATGGCGGATAATGTTTTCAACTTCTACAATCGCATCATCGACCAAGACCCCGATGACCAATGACAGCGCCAATAACGAGATAATATTAAGGCTAAATCCGAATAAGTACATCCCTAAAAAAGTAGGAATAACTGACAACGGTAACGCCACGGCCGCCACAAAAGTCGCGCGGATATTGCGTAAAAATAAGAACACCACGACGACTGCAAGTAAACCGCCTTCTATTAGCATGCGTAACGACGCTTGATAATCTTCAGCAATTGGCGTGGCTCTATCATAGACTTTTTCAATATCGATATTGCCGACATCGGCTGACAGCTTGGCAAGCTCGGCGTCAACCAGCTCCATCACTTCAACCTCACTGGCACCGCGCGAACGGGTGATATTAAATGCCACCACTGTTTGCCCATCAAGCTTAGCAATCGAGCTTGGGTCAGCAGCGCCATCGGTGATTTGCGCCATACGTCCAAGCGCTTGCGTACCACCCGTCGGCACCGCGACTTGTAAATTGTTTAAATCACTGGCACGTTCAACCGCACCAAGTACCCGAATGGTCTGGGTGGTCTTGCCTACTTCCGCTTCACCGCCTGAGCTGTCTTGTTGAATACCGGTGATTTGTTCTGATAACTGGGCGATAGGATATTTCAAACCGCTCAACGCAATTGGGTCGGCGGCAACGGTGATTTCACGTTGCAAACCACCGATGCGGCTAACGGTACTGACCCCTGGAATATCGGATAAACGCTTGGTGACCGTATCATCGACGAACCAAGATAAGTCCTCGACGTTCATATTGTCAGAGGCAACAGAGTAAGTGACGACGGGAAACCCGGCCGTTGAGACTTTGGTAATGATTGGATCATTGGCCGCAGCTGGCAAATCGCCACGTACCTCACCGACCGCCGAACGTACATCGTCGACTGCTTCTTGTATGTCTTTTTCTAGGACAAACTCGGTGACCATGGTCGCGGCACCCGTTTGTAGGGTGGTACGAATATGCTTAACGCCCTCAATACTGGTGAGCTTATTTTCTATTTTTTTGGCAATGTCGTTTTCGAGCTGCGATGGCGCGGCACCCGGCAAAGTGACGGTGACTACCACCGCTGGCAGGTCAATATCAGGGAATTGCTGCACCTTCATTTGCATAAAACCGTAGATGCCGCCCAAGGTCAGCAGCACAAACAGTAAGATGGCAATCAAAGGATTTCTAATCGAGTAAGCGGAGACATTTAAACTCATGAGCGTGCCTGCGTGGCTGTGCTCGTACTTGCAGTGTTTGCAACTTTACCAGTTTGGCTGCCTGATTTATCATTGGCGGTATTTAGACCATCAACGATACGTACCAAGTCGCCATCATTTAAAAAGCTACCGCCTTGCTTTACAAGTCGGCTGTCTGCCGGCAGTGGCTCTGTCAGCGCCACGTTATCACCAAAGCGCTCACCCAAACTCACGCGTTGTTGCTTGATACGGCCAATGTTTTGACCGTCTTGGCTCTTAATATTGGTCACTAGCATCACGTAATCATAGCCGTCATTACTGACGATAGCGCTATTGGGCACCGTTTGCGCGCTGGTACTACCCAATAAAAACTCGCCCGTTTGATACATGCCCGCGCGTACTTTTGAGTTTGGCGCAAGGCTAGCATAAATGGTGATTTGGCGATTATCATCGGCCGTTGGCGCAATACGATTAACTTTACCCATGACCGAATCGCCGGCTGGCAAGCTGACGCGCACTGGCGTACCGACACTGACTTCGCCGAGCAGCTTAGGATCGATATCCGCACGCCACTCTAAAATACCGCCTTTAATAATGGTAAATAATGGCTCGCCTCCAGCAACCATACCGACTTCCGCCATTTTTTCACTGATAACACCGCTGACTGGCGCGACCACATTGGCGTTTTTCACACTCAAGCGTTGGGTACTAAGACGCGCTTTCGACGCTTGCAAGGCCGCCTCTGCCTGTAGCTTTGAGGTACGATAGCGATCCGCTTCTTGCCTACTAATGGCATCTATCTCAATTAATGGCAGGACACGAGCGGCATCGGCAGTTGCATTGGCAAGCGTTGCTTCGGCTTCGGCAACATCGGCTTCCGCTTGCAAGACTTGCTGCTGCATGGCATCGGTATCAAATATTGCCAAGACTTGCCCCGCTTTGACCCGATCGCCCTCTTCAACCAACACCTGCTCGATAGCCACACCATTTACTTTAGGGCTGACATTGGCGACATCTTTGGCACTGATGGTGCCGTCAGCGCTTAAGGTATTGCCAATACTGTCTTGGCTTGGCATCACCGTTTCGACCGAAAGCACTGCCTGTTGATTGCTACTCTCTTTTGGGTCAGCGTTTGCGCTTTGTGCCTTGTTAGCCGCTGATGAATCAACACTCGCATCTTTATCGCCGCCCCAATACTTACCGACCAAAACCCCAATCACAAGGACTACGGCTAATACTGGCAATAACCACCAAGGATATTTCGATGATGATTTGGGCGCACGTGCATCCGCTTGGCGGTAAGGTGGTAGCTCTGGTTCAACTGGTCGCTGGTTGTCTTCAACATCGCTCATGATAACTCTCTGTCAATACAGGCAATTAGAAAGGGTATAAAGTTAGAAAATTATAGCTAAAAAAGGGGCTGTTTATGATTACAATAGTCTATAAATTTATTGAGGATAGCATATATTAAGTCATCATCTTATTTTTATATATCGTGTTTTAGCTTCGTAAGTCTGCTTCTATTAATAAAGGATGGGCGTAAAACTGACCAAGCGAAACGGATAAAAATTACAAATAATCAGAACATCTCGTTAATGAACTTAAATAGGCTGGTATTACCTTCTAACTTCTAGATAGCCTATAAAACCCATAAGAAAAAGCCATTATCTTTAAAAAAATAATGGCTTTTTTAGGAGAGTTGATGACAGAGAATTGGCTCAGTTACTAAGCAAGCGTTAATTATTAAGCATTGGTATAGCGACTGGCTTCTGGCATCCAGCGATGGATAAGTTGGCTGACGTCCGCTTTACGTGTTGGGTCAGAGATAAGATGTTTCGCTAGGCGCTGCGCAATGGCAAATAGTTGCTCATCGCGGATAAGGTCGGCCAAATAATAACCGACGTTACCGGTTTGACGTTTGCCTAACAGCTCACCGGGGCCGCGTAGCTCCAAGTCTTTTTGCGCAATCACAAAACCGTCGGTGCTGTCACGCAGCACATTTAAGCGCTCCGTACCCGTCTCCGACAGCGGCTTTTGGTATAACAGTACGCAGAAACTTTTGGTCGAACCACGCCCAACCCGCCCGCGCAACTGATGTAGTTGTGATAATCCCAAACGTTCAGCATTCTCAATCACCATGAGTGAGGCATTAGGTACATCAACCCCAACTTCGATGACTGTTGTCGCAATCAATAAATCTAATTTGCCCGCTTTAAACTCTTGCATAATGGCTTGTTTATCAGCAGATTTCATTTTGCCATGTACCAAGCCAATGCGAATATCTAAGCGCTCATTTAAATCTTCATAAGTCGCTTCTGCTGCTTGCGCATCAAGCACGCTTGATTCTTCTACCAATGAGCAGACCCAATACGCCTGCCTACCTGCCTCACAATTGACCGCAATACGCTCAATGACTTCGTCGCGGCGGTTACGGTCAATCGTCACCGTGGTAATTGGCGTACGCCCCGGAGGCAGCTCATCAATGATGGACGTATCCATATCGCCATACACACTCATCGCCAGCGTCCGCGGTATCGGGGTTGCCGTCATAATCAGCTGATGCGGAGTACTATTGGCCACGCCCTTATTGGTCAAGGCCATTCGCTGCTCAACGCCAAAGCGGTGCTGTTCATCAATAATGACCAAGCCCAATTTAGCAAATTGCACCTGCTCTTGGAATAAGGCATGCGTACCAACCACCACTTGCACCGTATTTTCTGCTACCGCTTCTAACGCTTCGCGGCGCTGCTTGGCGGTTTGCTTACCAGCCAGCCAGCCAACGCCGACCCCTAACGGCTCAAACCAGTTTTTAAAATTGACCAAATGCTGCTCTGCTAAGATTTCTGTTGGTGCCATGACCGCAACCTGCCAGCCACTATCGAGTGCATAGCCCGCCGCGCCTGCAGCGACCAAGGTTTTGCCTGCGCCCACATCGCCTTGTACCAGTCGGAGCATCGGAATAGAAGTCGCCATATCAGCCGTGATGTCTTTCATGACGCGTTGCTGCGCACCGGTTAAATCAAACGGCAAGGCGGCAAATAACTGATCGGCAAGCGGGCTATTCATCGTACACTTGGGGGCTTTATGCTGATGCAATTGCTGACGGCGATATAACAGACTAAGTTGATGCGCGGTTAATTCTTCAATGATTAATCGCTGACAGGCAGCATGGGTGCGGGCGCTTAGTTGCGTAAGCAGCTGATATTGTCGACCTGCATCGGTATAAGTCGGCGGCGTATGCAGCAATACCAAGGCTTCAAATATCGTTAGGTTATAAACGTTTTGATTAGCCATGTCATTAACTGCAGTTGTGTGGCCAATATTGCTTATTGAATTGTCAGGCACACGACGCGCAAGGGTTGAGAATATATCGTCTGGAAAATCATCGTCTGCCATTGCCAGTTTAGCAGGCTCGAAAGGTGCTAACGGCAAATCAGCAACCACAACAAAGTCAGCAGGCGTGAACAAGGTCATCGGTAAGCCTTGGGTGCGCACCGTTTGCAGCGCAAGCTTGATTAGCGTACGCAGCTTATTTTGATGTAAGCCTTTCACGCTCGGATAAATCGGCTGTAAGCCTGTATTGACGATGGCTTCATTACTACTGATCACTTGATATTCAGGATGATGTATCTGCTTACCGTAACGACTGACCTTTACTTCACCAAATAATTGCAGCTGCGTGCCAAGACTCATCGTTTGCGCAAGGCCGCGATACACCTTAAAGAAACGCAGCGATATCGTGCCAGTATCATCATCAACCACCACGGTCATACCACTACGCTTGGTATCGACATGCACCACCCGTCCTGTAATCAAGGCAGCTTGCCCATGCGCCACATCGGCTATCGATACCAATCGGCTACGATCTTCATAATCACGCGGTAGATGCAGCAGCAAATCAAAAATGCGCTTAATACCTAACTGGGACAATTGCTCCGCCACTTTTGGCCCCACGCCCGCCAGTGCCGTCACCGGCATATCGAGCGCGAAAACGGGCATCTCAGGCCTTATAGCGTCTGCTGAGTTCAAGGTAGGAGTGCGGCTAACCGATGTGGGCATCAATAATCCTAATGATGGTTATGATTTAACGTATATTTGGTCTTATAAAAGCTATAATCATCAACCTCTATAAAAATGCAGTCAGAGTGATTATAACTGACAAGCGACTTGCCTATGCTAAGCTATTTAACGATATGGCGTCTAGCTGATTTCTCAGTAAGCGACTGATGAATGGCTTATCGTATACCTCTTTATTGCTCTATGGTGATTTTTGCATATGTTTTTATCTACTCATTATAATGGCTATCGTCATTTATCATTCTTGCTGCGATTTAGTATGCTTGGCATATTGGGCGTGTTCATTAGTGCTTGCCAAAGTTTACCGCCAGTTATTGAAACCGGCGCACCTATAGAAAACCAGCCAAAGGTCGCCTTAGTCTTAGGCGGCGGCGGTGCCAAGGGCTTTGCCCATATTGGCGTGATTAAAGCCTTAGAAGAAAACGGTATCACGCCAACGCTAGTGGTCGGTACCAGTATTGGTGGTCTGATTGGCAGCTTATATGCCAGTGGTTATAACGCCAAGCAGCTTGAACAAATGGCGTTAAATACTTCTGACAGTGAACTAACAGATTTCACTTTATCCAATCAAGGCTTTATCGAGGGTATTAAGCTAAAAAACTTTATTAATGCAAAAGTTGGCGGACGCGCTATAGAAAATTTTCCAATATCTTTTGCCGCCGTCGCTGCCGAAAAACACACGCTAAAAAAGGCCGTTTTTAGCAGTGGCGATGCCGGACTTGCGGTGCAAGCATCTTGCAGCGTACCCAATATTTTTATCGCGCCGCGCATTCCTGAAAAGATTGGTAAAAAATATGTCGATGGTGGCGTGGTCAGCTTAGTACCAGTCGACACCGCCCGTGATTTAGGGGCCGATATTATCATCGCCGTTGATGTGACAGCGGCGAATGCTAATAGTCCTGCTAATAATAAGATACCGACTATCAATTCATTAAGTAGTTTTTGGGGTTTTCTTGAAAGCAATATCGTCACCAATTTTTCTAACGCAACCAATGTTACGAGTGTTAGCCAAGCAAGCACCAAGCGTTCGACAGCAATGCGCCGTGAACGTGAGCGCGCTGATATTATTATTATCCCCGATATCGGTCATATTAGCTCGCTAGATACCAGCCAACGACGCGCGCTAATGACAGCTGGTATGCAAGCCACCACCCCGCAGATTGCCGCCATTAAGCAACTTATGAAAGACAAAGCCCAGCAAGAAAAAGGTCTTGTAGAAAAGCTGCCAAGTAAATATGCCACGCTTTAATTTCAAAAGCACATTCAGCTGGTAAAAGCCATTTTACCAAATCTGAGTTAGTAAGTTGTTTATAAAAAAAGCACCACAGCCTAGACCTTAGACTGTGGTGCTTTTCGATTCGGCAGGCATTAGATAAATAACAAAAAACAGACTTATTTAACGCGTGCACGATATTTAACCACAACGGTATCATTCAAACCAACGCCTTCTAAATCCCAACGTACCGCTTTATAGTATTTTAACGGAATTTCTTGCAATTGATTATCAACCTTACCGCGTAATGGCATACGGGCAAAAGTATTGCCGTCAGCACTACCATAAGGGAAGTCAGGAGAAACGGCACGTAGCAATTCTACTTGCTCAGGAATACTCATAGTGACGGTCATTTTACGTACGCGATCAGCATTGGTATTGGTAAAGTAGCCTTGATATTCTAAGACATTCCCTGACTGCAGGCGCGTATTGGCATTGACTGGAACCAGTACTTCCTGACCATTTGCATCAACACTAATCAATGAGGCGGTGATTTTACTATTGACCGCTTGCGCCGTTGAAGTGCTGACTGGGTTGGCATTCGACTGGATTGCCACTGAATTATCAACGGCTTGCTCTGGCGTTGGCAACATTGCTGAAGCCTGCGTCACTGCCATCACGCCAACGAGCGTACCAGCGACAACATGAAATAAGCGGTGGCCGCTCCACGCACTGAATGGGTTTGCAAAATGGTTACTTTTCTTCATGACATTCATTATCCCTAGTTAATGTATCGGTAAAACAGTATAGCGGTAAAACAATTTGTTAATAAAGCGTCGGTCAACAACATGGTTATTTTTATCAATTATCTGCGTAAGCTGGTGCTAAAGCAATAGCGCTTAGCATAACAAAAAGCGTTTGGCGGTACACCAATCCCGTGTTGAGGTTGTGTATATCATCTATTTGCTACCAAGATTCATTAAAGTGGCTAAAATAAAAGATAGCTCATAACGGTGTTTTTTGCTATGGTAATTCATTAGCGACACGCTTTTGCTGTCACGCTCTTTTTCTTATTCTAACAACTATTGCACCCATTATGACTACTAGCGCCATGCCACAAATTAATCCTGAATACGTACACTGGTTCCGCAACTCTGCCCCTTACATTAACACCCATCGCGGTAAGACTTTCGTGATTATGTTTGGCGGTGAGGCGGTCAATCATCCCAATTTCAGTACCTTGATTCATGACTTTGCTTTATTGCATAGCTTGGGTATCAAACTGGTACTGGTACACGGCGCGCGACCGCAAATCGAAAAAAACTTGAAAGATGCGCAGATTACTTCTCCCTTACATAAAGATATTCGCGTGACCCCACGTGTTGCTATGCCGGCTATCTTACAAGCGGTTGGTGCGATTCGTTTGCAAATCGAAGCCCAACTGTCGATGGGCTTAGCAAACTCACCCATGTACGGCTCGCGTATTGACGCGGTTTCGGGCAACTTTGTCACCGCCCGTCCTTATGGAATACGTGACGGCGTTGATTATCAGATGACTGGTGAGGTGCGCTCAATCGATGTCGAAGCCATTAAAAATAACCTGTTACATGACCATATTGTGATTTTAGGCTCGATGGGTTATTCAGCAACGGGTGAAGTTTTCAACTTATTGGCGGAAGATGTAGCGCTTAGTGCGGCTGTGGCGCTCGGTGCTGATAAGCTGATATTCTTAGGCGAAGAAGCCGGCATCAATCATGACGACCGCTTGTTGCGTGAGATGATTCCAAATGAAGTCGACCGCTTTTTACGCGATCGTGATTTAAATTGCGAGATTAATTACTTCTTAAGCTGTGCTAGCAATGCTTGCCGTCAAGGCGTACATCGCACCCATATCATCTCTTATGCCAAAGATGGCGCGTTACTCGAAGAGCTATTTACCCGTGATGGTTCTGGCACCTTGATTAGCCATGACCCGTATGAAGAGATTCGCCGTGCTGATATTGACGATGTGGTTGGACTGCTTGAGCTACTAACCCCGCTAGAACAACAAGGTATTTTGGTAAGCCGCTCGCGCGAGCGCTTAGAACAAGAAATTGACCACTATAGCGTCATTGAGCGTGATGGTATGATTTTGGGTTGTGCCGCGCTTTATCCACTGGATGCAGATTCAGCGGAAGTGGCTTGTGTGGCGGTGCATCCTGAATATCGTAGTGGCAGCCGCGGTGCTGACCTGCTGGCGTTTTTGGAGCAACAAGCGCGCAGCCATGGTTTACATAAGTTGTTCGTCCTGACCACTCGTACTGCACATTGGTTTGTCGAGCAAGGTTTTGCGGAAGTTGATGCTGCTGCTTTACCGGAGGCGCGCCGTGAAAAATACAATAACGGTCGCAATTCTAAAGTCTTCCAAAAAACACTTTAATTTAAAAACACTATAAGTAATTAGCGATTAATCATCGACTGGCCGAATTAGCGTACAGCAAAAAGCCCTCATACACTATGAGGGCTTTTTTATTGTTTTTAACCGCTTTAAACTAAAGGGGTAAAAAAACTTAGATTAACACATGAAGTG